>CALCTW010000066.1 GCA_937907055.1 uncultured Clostridia bacterium
TTGATCTTCTCCGCGCCCAGTTCGCCCTGCAGACCGGTCTTGTCCTTGCCGGTCACGGGGATGCCCATCGCGCGGATATCGCGTTCCAGAACAGGCTCCAGCTCCTCGATCACGACTGCCTTGTCCACACTGTTTACAAAGTCGCGGATCTGCTGCTCGTTGAGCGGATAGGTCATGCCCAGCTTCAGCACGCTGGCTTCGGGCAGGGCTTCGCGTACATACTGATAGACAACGCCGCCGCAGATGACGCCCAGTTTGGTATCGCGCATCTCAACGGTATTGACCGTCATGCTGCCGGCTGCCGCGCTCAGATCCTTCTCTCGCTGTTCAACGAAGATATGACGCTTCTTGGCCATACCGGGCATCATCACATATTTCATGAAGTTCTTTTTATATTCGGGCACTTCATGTTCCACACGCTCTCCCAGCTCGACCGGGGTGCGGCTGTGCGCCAGACGGGTGGTCAGGCGCATGAAAACAGGCGTATCATACTGCTCGCTCAGGTCATAAGCCAGCTTCATATAATCCTTGCATTCCTGACTGGTGGCCGGTTCCAGCATGGGCATGTGCGCGGCGCGCGCGTACATACGGCTGTCCTGTTCATTCTGAGAGGAGAACATGGAGGGATCATCCGCGCAGAGGATGACCAGACCGCCGTTCACGCCGGTATAAGCCGCGGTGAAGATCGGATCCGCCGCCACATTGACGCCCACGTGCTTCATGCAGGACAGCGCGCGCGCGCCGCCCATGGCCGCGCCGAAGGAGACCTCGACCGCCGTTTTTTCATTGGGAGACCACTCGCAGTTGATATCTTCCTTGTAGGTCGCGCAGAATTCCGTTACTTCCGTGGAAGGCGTACCGGGATAACTGGCTACTACTTTTACGCCGGCTTCCCACGCGCCGCGCGCGATCGCTTCATTACCGAGCATCAGTTTTTTCATACGCTATTATCACTCTTTCCCGGCATGACACGGGCTGCCATGCGCTGCATTACATTCAAAAAAACACGACCCTCGCCCGTCGGGCAAGCAGCACATGCTATTTGATATAGTTTATCAAACAACGCCTGCTTTGTAAACCTGTAAAGCGGAAAACAGGTAAAAAAAGCAGTTCCGGACGGTCTGCAGGACCAATAAAAAAACGCCGCCATACAGCAGCGTACAGGCAGGATCAGACGACCAGATCCGCGTAGGCGGATCCCACCATGGTTTTCAGCGCGTCCGGCTTCAGTTCCACCTGAACACCGATCTTCCCCGCGGAAACGCACATCGTATCCAGTTGAGCCGCCGATTGATGGACGATTGTCCTGAAATGCTTTTTCATTCCCACAGGGGAGCAGCCTCCGTGCACATAGCCGGTCAGCGGCAGCAGCTCCTTCTGCGGAAGCATGGAGATGCTCTTCTCCCCCACAGCCTTCGCGGCCTTCTTCAGATCCAGTTCCTCCGCAACAGGAATGACAAAAACATAATACTGGCGTGGACTGCCGCAGGTGACCAGTGTCTTGAAGGCCATTTTCGGATCCTCCCCCAGGCGCTCCGCGATCTGCACGCCGCTCAGCCCTTCCGCCTCCGGGCAGGTATGCACAGTGTAGGCGATCTTCTTCTGCTCCAGCAGACGCATCACGTTTGTCTTCTCTTCCTTCATTCCGGAGCCCTTCCTCTTGACAGAATAACAGGTTAACACGTTCCTGTTTATTATTATAAAGCAGTTTTCATCCGCGCGCCGTATCTTTTCTGTTCCGGTTCCGCGCGATCAAAGGCAACCATCCGCCCCAAACAAAAACCCTTCCCATACGCGGGAAGGGCTTTGATCGAGGGCCTTATACTCAGGCTTCCTGCCACTTCTTAGCAGAATCGGCAGACATACGCTTGATGGTCTCCTGCGGATAGGCAGACTCAGCACCGCCGTTGCAGTAGAGGAAAAGCTTGCCGCCTTCAGTCTTGAACAGGCACTCCTCATAGCCGGCAGCGTCGCCATACTCACCAAAGCACTTCTTGGCGATCAGCTCGGAAGCTTCGGTATCGTATTCAACTTTGCAGATGATCTTCTTCATAGATGTATCCTCCAAATAAATGAAGTATGTGATTGGTGCCCGAAAGCACGCAAGAATCATAGCAAAAACAGGCAAAAAACGCAAGTTCTGTTGTGAATTCCTGCATTTTGCACAAACACAGATTGGACTATTCGGAAAAAAACAGACCATCTGACAACAAATATGACCTTTTTTATTTCTGAAATGTCACTCTTCAGGCGGCGTGAGGCCAAACTCCTCCGGGCGGAAACGCGGGCAGACATTCTCCATGCTGGTAATCACGCTCGCGGCCAGACGGGTGCCGATCGCGCAGGAGTCCGCAAGGGATTTGCCGTATGTCAGCCCCATCGCGGTACCGGCAAAGAAGGCGTCTCCCGCGCCGGTGGTATCCTTGACAGCCACCTTCATGGAAGGACAGATGCCGCTGTTCCCTTCCATATCCGCCCACACGCTTCCGG
Organism: uncultured Clostridia bacterium; assembly: GCA_937907055.1. GTDB lineage: Bacteria > Bacillota > Clostridia > Christensenellales > Aristaeellaceae > ZC3RG03. Next base: position 2,491 of record CALCTW010000066.1, read on the forward strand.
CGCCGCCCATCGTGACCACCATGCGCGGGATGCGCGCGGCGATCACCTTTTCGGACAGGATCGCGGTCATTTCTTCTATGGATCTGCCATCATATTCCTCGCTGAAGAGAATGCCGGCTTCCTGCAGATTGCATACGAAGCAATCCGTTTCCATCAGCCAGTCGCGGCGTTTGGCGGCGATGCTCATATTGGAAACGGCGGCATAGACCTTCTTGTGGTATTTCTCCGCCAGGTTGAACACACGGCGAACCACCTCACGCTCCATGTCGATCTCGATCAGGATGGAATCCGCCTGCGAGAAGATCTCATCGCCGGATTCATCCAGGATATCGGCAATGGGGCAAAGATCAGGGCGTTTGGAGATCGAGGCGACAACATCGCCCGTATTATCGAAAATGGCAAGCCAGGTGCCCATTCCGTCCTTGATCCGGCGCATATAGCGGGTATCGACCTTATGGCGCTTCAGTTTTTCGATCACAGCCTCGCCGATGGAATCGTCATCCACAAGAGAAACGAACATGGGGCGCATTTCCACATTGGCGATATCCTATACGATATTGCGGCTGACACCGCCGTGCACATGCTCCACCTCGCCGGTGTTGCGTCCGCCGGGAATATACTGCTGTGTGGGATGTCCCTTGATATCCACGAAAACAGCGCCAAATACTACGATACTCATCTTTCTGCTCCTGTCTCAACGGTTTATCCTTTTACAGGATCGCTTCCATGGTGGTCTTGAGCGGACGGAGGCCCATCCGGTCATAGAAGGCGCGCGCACTCTGATTCAGTTCCCATACATTCAGTTCCACGCTGTCACAGCCGCTCTCACGGGCGACCTGCAGCACATAATGATAGAGCTGCTCGCCCACATGCTGACGGCGCGCCTTCTCATCCACGCAAAGATCATCGATATACAGGCTGGTACGATCCGGCCTGTTATTCTCATTGCGGATCCGATGATACTGGCAGAAGGCGTAGCCGCGCACCTGATCATCATCACCGGTATTGATGAAAATGGGATTGTCATCATCATGGACCATCCCGGTCAGTTCCTCATCGGTATACTTGGTCGCGCCGTCGATAAACAGATCGGGCCGACCGTTCGCGTGTACGGAGCACACCTGACGGAGCAGTTCCTTCAGCATGGGGATATCTTTTTCACAGGCTCTGCGGATCATTTTTCTCTCCTCCGTATCATCACTGATCCAACAACTGGATCAGCGCTTTGTAGGTATCCGGCATATGGCGCATCAGCACCGCGACACCCTTTTCTCCGCTGAGAGAGGTGCCCATCAGCACCAGAACCGCGTACACATCGCTCTCCGGGCTGATCATCGCCATCTGCTCCTTGGAAAGGAATCCGCCGTTCATCTGCATGGTGGAAAGCGAGGAGACCAGCGCGCTCATCAGCTCAAAAGCCGTGATGCCAATGGGGCCCTCCCCGGCCTGCGTGAAGGAATGGCGCACCGTGTAATAATCATGGATGCTGCCGGCGAAATTCGCGAGGACAGCCATACCGGCATCCACAGCGGCCAGCGTTTCCGGATCCGCGCTCAATACGATATCCGTGCCCGCGTGTCCGTAACCCCATTCGACCAGCGGCAGACGGGTCACGATATCGGCAGGATTCAGATAATTGAAGATATTGGTGTACTGCTTTTTCAGCGCCTCCCCGCGCAGCGTGCCCGGCGTGGCATAGGTATAGCAGTAAATGCTCTCTTCGCCCCTGTCCTCATCCAGCAGCACGCCCAGCAGATTCGCCACGGCGGCGCCGCGGCTGTGACCGGTCACCACGATGACCGGATCCTTCACAGCATCGATGAGAGGCTTGAGGGTGAAATAGGCTTCCATGGCCGCGCGGGCAAAGTTTTCGGCGTACTGGGTATCGTTCGACTGAGAGGGCGCGAAATCAAAATTGCTCTGCCATTCATAGCCATAGGTGCCGCGGATGGTGATCATAAGCATCGTCCGCTCCGCGCCCTTGAAAGTGATCTTTTTGGAGCCCAGCGTATAGGCGACGGTATGGGAAGGATCGGTAAACTCTTTTTCATAGTTATACTGTCCAAGGATGGCAAAACCCTCCGCCGTCAGCGTATCCGATGCCATGTCCTTCGTATAGAGCGAGGCGTAATCCAGCAGCTTCAGCGCCAGTTTGTTGCTTATCTCACTGCTCTTTTCCGGCAGCAGCGAAGACCAGTCCGCGGTGTTTTCTTCCGCGAAAACGAAACCCGGGATCAAAAGCACAAAAACCAATAACAAAGAAACAAAACTTTTCATTTTTGCGTTCATCAGCCTATAAACCTCCTGATATTGATCAGACAGCACCGGTTCTGTATCGGCGCGGCAAGGGATCGTCCGCGCACTGACTCGACCGCGCGATGCTGCACTGTTTTCATTATATCGCAAAAGCAACCCCGCGACAAGGTTATCCGCGACGGCACTTTCTTTTTGTTTTCCTGTTTCAGGGTGCAAAAAAGCCCCGGAAAACCTGATCCGGGGCCTAAATCCATATTCTGATGATGACCGCGCGCCGGATCAACCCAGCAGCATCCGGTCGTTATCGATGGTGGTGCCGGAAGAATCACGGAAGAGCCTCAGCAGGTCATCCACCTTCAGGCCCTGCTTCGCTTCCGCGTCGATATCCACCACGATCTTGCCGTCATTCATCATGATCGTTCTGTTGCCGTGGCTCAGCGCGTCCTTCATGTTATGCGTGATCATGATGGTGGTCAGCTGGTTTTCCGTGACCAGTTTATCGGTCAGCGCCAGCACCTTGGCCGCGGTCTTGGGATCCAGCGCGGCGGTATGTTCATCCAGCAGCAGCAGCTTCGGACGAACAAGCGTGGCCATCAGCAGCGTGACCGCCTGACGCTGACCGCCGGAGAGCAGACCCACCTGTGTGGTCATACGATCCTCCAAACCCAGATCCAGCATGGCCAGCTGATCCCGGAATTGCTTCAGCTCGCGGTGATGATAGCCCGGCCCCAGCATACGATGACGGCCTCGGCGGGCTGCAAGCGCCATATTCTCAACAATGGTCATATTCGGCGCCGTGCCGATACGGGGATCCTGGAACACACGGCCCAGCAATTTCGCGCGCTTATGCTCGCTCATGCCGGACACCTCCACGCCGTCGATCTGGATCCGACCGCTGTCGATCGGCCATACACCGGCCACTGCGTTCAGCATGGTGGATTTACCCGCGCCGTTACCGCCGATGACCGTGACGAAATCACCGTCTTCCAGATGGAGGTCGATCCCCTGCAGGGCACGCTTTTCATTGACCGTGCCCGCGTTAAAGGTCTTTGTGACCTGTATCAGATCAAGCATTTTTGCGAGCCTCCTTCCGGTTGCGGCGGCGTACCTGGGCAAACGAACTCTTCCGCTGACCTCTCAGATAGGGAACCGCGAGGAAGATGGCCACCACGAGCGCCGTGAGCAGCTTCATATAATCGGTCGGGAGCTTGAGCCATACGACGAACACATACACCAGATAATAGATGACGCTGCCCAGTACAACGAAGACGAGCCGCAGAAGCATGGTGAGATGCTTGCGGAAAATGGATTCCGCCAGCACTTCGCCGATGATGACGGCCGCGAGACCGATGACGATCGCGCCGCGTCCCTGGTTGATATCGGCGCTGCCCTGATACTGGGTGAGGATACCGCCGCACAGACCCACCAGACCATTGCTCAGAGAAAGGCCGACGACCTTCATGAGATTGGTGTTGATACCCTGCGCGCGCGCCATTTCGGGATTGATACCGGTGGCGCGCATGGCAGAACCGTTCGCCGTATTGAGATACCAGTACAGGATCAGTACGATGATCACGCAGACGGCAGCGGTCAACAGGATGGTACGGGTGAGATAGACCTCGTTCAGCGTGAAATAAAACTGATATTTACGGGTATTGGCGGTGATGGTGGGCTTGCCCATGATCGCCGCGAGGTTGATGGAATACAGAGAGATCTGCGTGAGAATACCCGCAAGGATCGCAGGAATGCCCAGTTTGGTATGCAAAAGACCGGTCACAAGACCGGCAATGAGACCGGCCAGCAAAGAAATGAGCAGCGCCAGTTCATAATTCCAACCATTCGTGACCAGAACGATGCATACAGCACCGCCGGTGGCCAGCGTGCCGTCCACCGTCAGATCGGGCACATCCAGCATGCGGAAGGTGATATACACACCCAGCGCCATGATCGCCCAGATAAAGCCCTGCGCGATACCGCCCGGCAGCTGATTGAGCAGCGTGGCGGGGTTCAGGCTCGCGAAGTAGCCGGGAATGGATTCAAAGAATTGAAGAACGGGCAGAAAGAAAGACAGCATTCGAGGATCCTCCGGATGATGATCGAGGTGATCGTAATGAACAGAAAATCTCCCGGCCTGCTGAAAAGCAGGCCGGGAGGCAGTTCGCCCCTGTTAAGCCCTGTGATTACTCGCCGTAGGCAGCGTAATCCTCGGGAACGGTGAAGCCGATCGCCGCAGCGAAAGCGGGATTGTATTCCTTCACAGCGTTGGGAGAATAAGCGATCTCCATGGTGGCGATATCAGCGCCGTTGACCAGGATCTCGTAAGCCATTTCACCGGTGATGTAGCCGATGTCATAGTAGCTGATGGAAACGGTGGCCAGACCGCCGACAGCCATCATGTTTTCTTCACCGCAGATGACGGGCAGCTTGGCGGGTTCGCAGATGTTGGAAACGATGGTCATGTTGGCGGCAGCGGTGTTATCGGTGGGGATATACAGCGCGTCGATGCCATCGCCGACCAGACCGCTCAGCACGATCTGCATGTCGTTGGAATCAGCGAAGGTAGCCACAACGCATTCCACACCGTAGGCAGTCATTTCAGCGATGAATCCGTCTGCCTGCACGATGGAGTTGGGCTCGGCAGAGCAGTAGAACACGCCGACCTTCTTGGCCTCGGGAACGAGTTCCATCAGGCACTCGGCGTACAGCTTGGGAGAAACACCGTCAGAGGTACCGGAAACATTGAAACCGGTGCCGCCGGCAACAGATTCCAGATCCAGCGCGGTGGCATAGTCGGTAACGGAGGTGCCCAGAACGGGGATGGTGAAGGTGGCGTTCATGCAGGCCTGCAGAGCAGGGGTGGCATTGGCCATGATCAGATCATACTTGTTGGCGACGAAACCGGTGGCGATAACGGCGCACTGCGCGGATTCGCCCTGCGCGTTCTGCTCGTCAAAAATGACGGCATCGCCCAGCTTTTCGGTCAGAGCATCACGGAAGCCCTTGGTGGCGGCGTCCAGCGCGTTGTGCTGAACCAGCTGCAGGATACCGACGTGGTAGGTAGTGCCTTCGGCCATGGCGGGAACGAGGGCCAGCACCATGCAAAGTGCCAGAACGAGAGCGGCAATCTTCTTCATAGAGAATTTCCTCCTTCAATAACAGCGGATACTCCGCTATTGTCAGCATCAGTTTATCTTCTCAAATAAATGATGTCAATCCAACTTGTGCGAAAGGACAAAAGGAAAACAATAAATGGGCAAGCCTCTCCTCTTTCAGTCCGTATTGCCTGAAAGATACGGGCATGTCCGGGGGTGGTGTTTTGAACCGATCCATGTTATAATAGGAAAGCAATAAGGAGGCTTCGTATGCCCTTAGACGGAATGACGCTCGGCCTGATGGCCGGAGAACTGGACGAACTGCTTCGCGGCGGGAAGATCGAGAAGATCACTCAGCCCGAAAAGGATACTGTGATCCTGCTGGTGCATGCCGGCGGAAAAAATCATAAATTGCTGCTGTGCGCCGCGCCTTCTTTCGCGCGCGCGCATATTACGACAGGCGATTATGTCAACCCGGTCAACGCCCCCATGTTCTGCATGCTGCTGCGCAAGCATCTGGGAAGCGCCCGGATCAGCAGCATCACGCAGTACGCGGGGGATCGTGTACTGGTGATCCGCTTTGACTGCACCAATGAACTGGGCGACCCTGTGCAGAAGGCGCTATGGCTGGAGATCATGGGGCATCACAGCAATCTGACCTTTGTCAATGAGAATGGTGTGATCGTCGACGCGGTGCGTCACGTGGGCTATGATATGAGCCGCGTGCGTCAGGCGCTGCCCGGCGTTCATTTTGTGCCGCCGCCGCTGCAGGACAAAGCCATCCTGGCGGAACTGGACGCGTCCTTGCTCCATTCGCAGATCAGCACCTTCGAGGGCACACTGAAGCAGGCGCTGCAAAACAGGATCCGCGGCCTCTCCGCGTGCACGGCCAATGAGCTTTCCTTCCGGCTGAGCGGCTTCACAGCAAGCCCCGCCGCGGCGGAGTTCACATTGGACGACGCGGAACGGCTGAAAGCCCTGTGGGAGCGTCTCACGGCATCCCCCGCGCCGCGCGTAATGATCAATGACGAGGATCTGCCCGGCGATCTGTTGGCATTTGAGCATTATACCCTGAGCAGCGAAAAACAAAAGCCCGTTCCTTCCCTGTCCGCCGCGGCAGACAGCGTTTTTGGCGGCCGCGACAAGCAGGACCGGCAGCGCCAGCGCTCCATCAGCCTTAGAAAACTGATCAGAAACGCCATCGAGCGCGAAGAAAAGAAGCTGCAGCTGCAGCGCGAGGAAGAGGCCTTCGGCAGCAAGGCGGACACCTGGCGTATCTACGGAGAGCTGCTCAACGCGCAGCTGTATCTTGTGCAGCGCGGCGCGGAGCGCGCGCAGGTGCAGGATTTTTACAGTGAGGACGGCGGCATGATCGAGATCCCGCTGGACAAAACGCTTTCTCCCGCGCAGAACGCGCAGAAATATTTCAAAAAATACCGCAAGGCCATGGGGGCCGCGCAGAGCGCCAGGGAGCAGATCAGCCGCACACTGCGCGCGATCACGCTGCTGGAAAATGTACTGGATGATCTGGACAAGTGCGAGACGGAAAACGACCTGAGCGAGGTGCGTTCTCTGCTGGCTGAAAACGGCTACATTAAAAAAGAAAAAGAGGTCAAGGGCAAAAAGAAGGAAACACCCGGCAAACAGATGATCTTCTTTTCTCCCACCGGCCACATCGTGGAGGTGGGCAAGAACAGCCTGCAAAACGAGCGCGTGACCTTCTCGGGCCGCGCGGGCGATCTGTGGCTGCACGCCAAGGATATTCCCGGCAGCCATGTCCTGATCCGCCGCGGCGAAAGCGATATCACCGATGCCGATATCCTGTTCGGCGCCAAGCTGGCTTCCTTCTATTCCAGCCGGCACGGGCACGGCGTTCAGGTGGATTATACCGACAAGCGCAACGTAAAAAAGCCCTCCGGCGCGCCGCACGGTTTTGTTACCTACACCGGACAGCATTCCCTGCTGGTGGATTGCTCCGCCGCCGAAGCAGAGCAGTTCAGCACCGCCCGCGACCGTAAAAACTGATCCCGATCTCTGTCCAAGCCTTGACGGTTTGGGCAGGGAAGCATAAAATATGAAGATGAAAACCCGGCAACAGCAGGAGGTATCGTTATGATCGTTCTCGGTATCTGCGGCGCCAGCGGCTCCGGAAAGACCACGCTCGCCCACGAGCTGGTCAAGGAGATCGGCGAGAACGCCGTTGTGATCAATCAGGATACATACTATCTGGATCACCCCGATCTTTCCTTTGAGGAACGCTGCAAGCTCAATTATGACGAGCCCTACATCTTTGATCACGATCTGCTCTACAGCGATATCGTGTCCCTTACCGAAGGACGCGCCATCTACCGCAAGGGCTATGACTTTGCCACCCACCGCCGCTGCGACACACAGGAACTGATCCGTCCCGCGCAGGTCGTGATCGTGGAAGGTATCCATTGCTTCTATGATAAGCGTCTGTGCGATCTGATGTTCCTCCGGATGTTCGTACAGGTAGAGCCGGATGAATGCCTGCTCCGCCGCATCTCCCGCGATATCAAGGAACGCGGCCGCGACATCGATTCCATCGGTCAGCAGTACCTTTCCACTGTCAAACCCATGTATGAGCGTTATATCCGTAACTACATCCATGAAGCGGATGTGGTGGTCACCAAGGGCGGCAAGAACGCCACGATCGTATCCATCTTAGGAGGTTATCTGAAAAATGAACTGGAAAAAGAGCGCAGCGACAATACTGCTGATCTCGGCCCTGCTGAGCGGAGCGATCGCTGAAGAGCCTTCCGTTCCCGAAGTCCCGGAGGCCACCGCGGAAGCCGCGATCGCCATTCAGGGCGAATATGACGAAAACGGCGTATATCATCTGCCGGACGGCCGCACCTCCCTGTATGTCGTCAAGGAGGGCGAGGAGAACCCCTTCCTGTCCGAAGGCATGATGAGCGTCTCAGCCGATCGCTATCAGGATGAAAACATGTGCATCACCATCTCAAGCGACCGCTACACCACCTTCACCACCGTGAAGAAAAAAGAGATGCGTTCCTCCGCCATCTATTGCGTGGCGGATATCTACATCCGGGATCTGAGCAGCATGCAGCGCGTGTACGCGAGCGGCAAGTTTGGCAACACCAGCGACAAAGTCGCCACGATGGCCACCAAAAATAACGCCATTCTGGCTGTGAACGGCGATTACGCCAGTGAGATCTCTCAGGGCGTGGTCATCGCGAACGGCGTTGTCAAGCGCAAGACCCGCAATCAGAAGCGCGATATGGGCGTCATCTGGACGGATGGTTCCTTCAGCGTGATCCCCTACGGCACGAAGGATGATTATGCCGCCATGCTGAAGAACGGCATCCTCGGCGAAGACAACGTATGGCAGCTGTTCCTGTTCGGGCCCAGCCTGCTGGATGAAGAAGGAAACGCCCTCCCGTTTGAGGTGATCGACAAGAAGACCAGCGTGGGCGTGGCCAATCCCCGTACCATCTTCGGATATTATGAACCGGGTCATTACTGCATCGTGGTCTGCGAGGGCCGTACGAACAGTTCCCTCGGCTGGCGTCTGGAAGCCGCCGCGATCTTCATGAGTGAGCTGGGCTGCAAGGGCGCTTACAATCTGGACGGCGGCCAGTCCTCTCAGCTCTGGTTCAACGGCGCCATGGTCAACAATCCCTACAAAAACGGGCGCAAGGTCAACGACATCCTTATCTTCACAGCACCGGCTGTGAATGAAGAATAACTGCATAAAGGAAGGGTAACCCATATGGCGAACATCTGGCACAACGTATCCCCCAAGCGTATCACCCCGAAGGATTTTCTGGCTGTCATCGAGATCACCAAGGGCAGCAAGAAGAAATATGAGCTGGACAAGGAAACCGGTTTTCTGATCCTGGACCGCATCCTGTACACCTCCACCCACTATCCCGCCAACTACGGCTTCATTCCCCGCACGCTGGGCGACGACCATGACCCGCTGGATGTGCTGGTGCTCTGCTCCGAGCCACTGGAGCCGCTGACCACCGTGCGTGTCTTCCCCATCGGCATGATCAGCATGGTGGATAACGGCCGCAACGATGAAAAGATCATCGCCGTGCCCTTCAACGATCCCACCTACAACCACTACACCAATATCGATCAGCTGCCTTCCCACGTCTTCGATGAAATGCGCCACTTCTTCCAGGTGTACAAGAACCTTGAAAACAAGACCACCGTGGTCAACGAGGTGAGCGGCCCGGATGACGCTGTCAAGACCATCGGCGAAGCCATTGACCGCTACGTTGAAAACTTCTGTCGCTGACACAAAGGGCTTCTCAAAGCCCTTTTTTGATAATACGATCTTTATGAAGGAGCATGTATGCGCATCATATTTGTACGCCATGGTGAGCCCAATTACGAAAAAGACTGCCTGACGGAGACCGGCAAACAGCAGGCGCAGGCCTGCGCGGAGCGGCTGAAGCACGAAACGATCCGCGCGGTATACGCCTCCTCCAACGGCCGCGCGCAGGAAACAGCCCGCTATTCCGCCGATCTGCGCGGCCTGCCCGTGCAGACCCTGCCGTGGATGCACGAGATCGACTGGGGCGATCCGGACGGCAAGATTCCGCTGGAAGGCCACCCCTGGACGCTTTCGCTGATGATGGCTGAAGAAGAGGATATCGCGCTGGCCGATCCCTGCTGGGAAAAGCATCGTTATTTTAATGGAAACAAGTGCGTGGAATATCAGCAGATGATCAGTGGCAAGCTGGATGAACTGCTGCTGCAGTACGGCTACACCCGCGAGGGGACCCGTTATCGCTGCGAACAGAACGCCTCTGATGAGACGATCCTGCTGGCTTCTCACGGCGGCAGCGGCGCCTGCGCGCTGGCACATCTGCTCAATCTGCCCTTCCCCTATCTGTGCGCGGTCATGCCGTATGATTTTACTTCCGTCACTATCCTGAACATTCCCCGCCGTCCGGGGCAGTTCGCGCTGCCTCAGCTGGAATTGTTCAACGACTGCGCCCATATCCACACACAGGGCGGCCCAACCTTCGGAAAATAAGCGTTTTGTAACTATTTACATCTGCATTTTCAGCGTTTTTTGTCTTTTTTCTATAGAATATTGTCATTGTTCGTGTTATAATAGCCGCTGTGCATACGGCAAACCCGTATCACGCTGTGGATTCATCAAACTTTCTCAAGGAGTGTTATATTATGTCCAATATCGCAGTACTTACCAGCGGCGGCGACAGCCCCGGAATGAACGCGGCCGTTCTGTCCGTTGCCAGAAACGCTGCCTATTACGGCATGTCCCTCATCGGCATCAAGCACGGATATAACGGTCTTCTTGGCCGCAGTGAAAATCCCGAGGATGATTTCACCAAACTGAATCTGGATACGCTTCTGGATATCGCGGATCTGCCCGGCACCTATCTGCGTACCGCGCGCTGCCGTGAATTCCTGGATCCCGCCGTACGCGAAAAAGCCGCGAGGACGCTGCGTCAGCTGGATGTCAGCGGTCTGGTGGTCATCGGCGGCGACGGTTCCTTCCACGGCGCGCAGCGTCTGTGCGAACTGGGCATCCCCTGCATCGGTATTCCCGGCACCATCGATAACGACCTGGCCTACACCGAGATGACCCTCGGTTATGATACCGCCGTCAATGTGTGCGTGGACGCCGTCCGCGCCATCCGTGCCACCTCCCGTTCTCACGATCGTCCCCACGTTGTTGAGGTCATGGGCCGCAACTGCGGTGACATCGCGCTGACCACCGCCGTCTCCACCGGTTCCGAGATCGTCATCGTTCCCGAAGCCAAGTGGAAGGTGGATGATATCGCCAACCGCCTCAACAAGCTGATCGCCATGGGCAACACCCGCGCGACCATCGTGGTGGCTGAAGGCTGCTGGGAAAGCATGGCTCCCTTCGATGTGTACAAGTTCCTGCTGCCCTACGGCAAGCAGGTCTATCAGGGCGAACCCATGACCAGCAATCGTCTGGCCAGCGTGCTCAAGCGCAAGTGCGGCATGGTGGAAGTGCGCAACACTGTCATCGGCTACACCCAGCGCGGCGCCACCCCCACCGCCCGTGACAGCGCTTTCGCCTTTGAAGCCGGCGCGGCTGCCATTCAGCTGCTCAAAAACGGCATCGGCAACCAGGTCATCGGCGTCAAGAACGGCCGCACCTTCTCCATCGGCATCGATGAAGCCCTGGCGCAGAAGCAGCGCTTCAACAAAAAGCTCTATAATCTGGTCAACACCCTGTAAGGTGGACCGGTCCGCGGCGTATCCATCCGGATGCGCCGTTTTTCTTTCTTCATCGTCATCAATCAGGAGGAAATTCATGTTTCAGGATCAGGTAGTCGTTGTCACCGGCGGCGCGCACGGGATCGGTCTGTGCATCGCGGAATCATTCCGTCAGCAGGGCGCGAAGGTCTGCGTGATCGATATCCGCGAAGGGGATCATTACGTGGGCGATATCAGCAAAAAGGAAGTGCTGGAGCAGTTCGCGCGGCACGTGATCGAAAAATACGGACATGTGGATCATCTGATCAACAATGCTGTCCCGCTCATGAAGGGACTGCAGGAATGCACTTATGAGGAATTCCAGTACGCCCTTGCCGTGGGCGTCACCGCCCCCTTCTATCTCACCAAGCTGTTTGCCCCTTATTTCGCGAAAAACGCGTCGGTGATCAACATTTCCTCCTCGCGGGACCGTATGAGCCAGCCGCAGACCGAAAGCTACACCGCGGCCAAGGGCGGCATCGCGGCGCTGACGCACGCGCTGGCTGTCAGTCTGGCCGGGAGGGTGCGGGTCAATTCCATCTCCCCCGGCTGGATCGATACCGATTATACCGAGTACACCGGTCCGGATGCCGATCAGCAGCCCTGCGGACGTGTGGGCAATCCGAAGGACATCGCGGAAATGGTGCTCTTCCTGTGCAGTGAAAAAGCCGGCTTCATTGACGGCGAAAACATCACCATCGACGGCGGACAGACCCGCCTGATGATCTATCATAACGATCATGGATGGCACCTGGACGCCTGAACAAATAAAAAGAGGCTGTGATAGAACACATCTGTTCCTTCACAGCCTCTTTTGTTTGCTTCAGACCTCAAAATCCGGGATCACGCCGTTTTTCACATACATGATCAGATTTCTGGCTTCGTTATTGATCAGTTTGACACCTTCGGGGATCTCCTGCCAGTGCTCCCGTCCGCCGCGCGGATCCTCCGCGGGACAGGGGCTGACCTCGATATGCCTCGGGAAAAAGTACCGCGCGATCTGCAGCGCGCGCCGCATATGGAACGGCGCGGTCACCAGCAGCACACGCTCCACCCGGTTCAGCATCACCTCACGCTGCAATACCAGCATGGCGCACAGGATGTTTTCGATCGTATTGACGTAGGTATTCTCCACCCAGATGTCCTCTTCCGGCACGCCCATCCCGATCGCGGTCAGGCTCATATGATCCGCCTCGCTGACGGTATGCCCGGGCGTGGTCGTCGTGATCCCGCCGCACATCATGATCTTCGGCGCGCGTCCGGCCTGATAAGCCGCGACAGCCGACGGCACGCGGTTCCGCATGGCTTTTCCGCTGCCAAGCACCATGATGCAGTCCGCGCTCTTTCCCTGATCCTCCAGCCCTTCAAACAACAGCCGGTCAAGGATCTCCGGTGTCAGCTGCTCTTCGTCGATCTCGCTCACCCACATACCTGTTTTCCCTCCATTTCCTTCCTCTTTTCATTATACACACGGAGGTCAGGTTTTCAATATCGCGTCTTTTCTTTTATCTTCTGTCATTCAGCGAAACAAAAAAACAGAGCGAAGGTCTCCCTCCGCTCTGTCAAAGCATTGTTTATCCAAGATGACTGAACCGTTCGCATCCCTTGGTACGCAGCCACTTTTCCTGCAGGAACACGACACCGCACAGCAGCAGCGTTACGATACCGGTCACGGCATAGGACGGGATCAGATCCGAAATCAGGAACCCGGCCGCGAGATGCACAAGGGTTACCGCCAGACCGAGCAGCAATATCACAAATACCTGCATATTGGATTTGATCAGCACCGTTTCACTTGTCCATTTCAGGTCCGCGTGACGGATGCCCTGGATCAAGCCCATATCCGCGGTAAAGAAGCAGAAGGCGGTTGTGAACAGCAATCCGGCAATGATATTCAGCACCGGCAGCTGCAGCATGACATCAAAGATGATAAGCAGGATCGCGGCCGGCACCAGATTCAGGATCACATGCAGATCGCGCTTGCTCTGAAGGATCTTCCGCGGCGAGACCGGCATGGTCTGCAGGATCCAGATATTCTTGCCTTCCAGTGAAACGGAAGGCAGGGAGATGCAATTCAGGCTCACGATCAATCCGATCACATGGGGCGCGATATAGGGAATCAACTGCCCCAGCTCAGGGATCTGCGCTTTAGCCTGATTGATCTGCCCGATGATCCCGGAGCCGAGGAACAGAAGCGCGACAGCGCCCAGTACCATGAGGATAATACCGAACCCGGCATTCATCAGATAGGTGGCGTTGGAAGTAAAACGCTTCAACTCGCGCATGAGCAGTGCCTGATAAACACCATGCTGTCCTTCGTGACGGACCGCGGCGTTCTTTTTCTTCTCATGCGGCTTTTTCAGCAGCATCCGCATATAGGTGCGTTCCATCAGCAGCAGACACAGCGCGGTCATGCCCGCCGTCACGCCGGTGAAGATCAGCATCCCGTTTCCCTGTCCGGCACCGGCCTGTCCCAGCGCGTACAGAAGACCGACGTACTTCTGCACAGCGTCACCGATCGCGGCCAGGTTTTCAGCCAGTGTATCAAAAATGGACGAAAGATTGAAGCACACATAGTAATACAGCGCGAAGAATCCGACCGCGAGCACCGCGGTGATGATCCCTTTGCTGCGGATGCGGGTCGCGATCAGCGCGACCACCCATCCCAGCACACATGTGATCACCGTCACAAACAGCGCGATCACAAAGAGCAGCAGGATGCCAAAGACCGCGCCCAACGGTGTCGTGCTGCCGATCAGGATCGCGAAGAGCACCGACGGCAGCCACACGATACCGCTGTACATCAGGCTCAGCAGATAGACCATCACCAGACGGGAAAGCAGGATATGCCCCGGCTTGATGGGCATGGCCAGCAGACTCTCGTTATCCTTGGGCAGATACAGAGAAGAATAGGTATTGAATACACTGCCGAAAATGCCGAAGAGGATCGAGAACCCGCCCATCGCGGCAAAATAGACCCACTGCATTCCTTCGCCCATCTGTTCCAGAACAAAATGAATCCCGACCGCGAATGAAAGCATGATACCGGCCATGATCATCATCAGGATCCCAAATCCGATGAATGTGCCGATGATCTTGCCTTTCGAATTCGGTTTATTGGTCTTCCGGCTCACAAAGTAGTTCCGGAAGCACTCCAGTAACTGTTTTTTGATCAGCGTTCCGAGCATGCTTTATTCCTCCAGACCCAGGAAAACACTTTCCAGTGAAGCGTCGCCGCGCACTTCATCCATGGAACCGGAGCGGATCAGCTTACCGTCCTTGATGATGGCCACACGGTCGCACAGCTTTTCCGCCACCTCCAGCACGTGGGTGGAGAAGAAAATGGCGCCGCCTTTATCACACTTGTCGCGCATCATCTGCTTCAGGGTGTGCGCGGCGATCGGGTCCAGACCCACGAACGGTTCATCCATCAGGATCAGTTCCGGATCATGCATCCACGCGGCAATGATGGCCAGCTTCTGCTTCATGCCGTGGGAATAACTCGCGACGGATTCGGACAGATCCTTCGCCAATCCCAGCGATTCCGAAAGCGCGGTGATGCGCTCCTTGCGCGTCTGAGCATCCACCCCGTAAATATCCGCCACAAAGTTCAGATACTTGATACCGGTCATGAATTCATAAAGATCCGGGTTATCCGGAATATACGCCATCTTTTTCTTGCAGCCGATGGGAT
>CALCTW010000067.1 GCA_937907055.1 uncultured Clostridia bacterium
CCCGACTACGCCGACCCCATGACCTACATGGGCATGTGGATCACCGACAACTCCAACAACTATGGTTTCTGGAGCAATGCTGAATACGACGCCATCATCGCTGACTGCACCACCGGTGCTTATGTCACCGACTATGACGCCCGTTGGGCTGCTCTGTATCAGGCTGAAGCGCTGGTGATGAACGAGGCGGTCATCGCTCCTCTGTACACCAAGGCCAATGCCAACCTGATGGCTGCCGGCGTTGAGGGCGTGGAATTCCATCCTGTTGCCCTGAACCGCGTGTATAAGAACGCTGTCATCAAGTAATTTTTGATCCTTATCGGGGCAGAGCAGTCCTGCGCGATTGCTCTGCCCTTTCCCTTGTATATTGAAGTGATAGATTGAAGAAAAAAGGTTGACGAGCATATGGCGAAATATGTCCTGAAGCGTATCGGCATGGCGCTGCTTACGCTGCTGATCATCGTCTTTCTCCTGTTTGTGCTGGTGCGTATCATGCCGGGCAATCCGTTCCCTTCGGAACGTATGAACGCGCAGCAGATCGCGAATAAACGCGCTGAAATGGGCTTGAATGATCCCATCCTGGTGCAGTTCTGGAACTACATTGTGAAGCTGTTCCAGGGCGACTTTGGCAAGGGTTCTTCCCTGTACAACGGCGCGCCCATCAATACGGTGCTTTTTGCCTGCATCGAGAATTCCTTCAGGATCGGCGGCATGGCTGTGCTGCTGGGCACTGTGGTCGGGTTGCTGCTGGGGATCTGCGCCGCTCTGAAGCGCGGCACCTTCCTGGACGGCTTCTGCACTGTGGTGTCCATTCTGGGCGTGTGCGTGCCCTCCTATGTGTTCCTGATCTTCCTGCAGTATAATCTGGCATACAAGGTGACGCTGCTGCCTTATTTCTTCAGTGAAAAGATGTTTTTCCAGTCATCGGTGATCCCGGTGGTGTCGATGAGCCTTTTCACCATGTCCACCATTGCCCGTTTTACCCGCAATGAGATGGTGGAGGTCATTGACAGTGATTATGTGCGTCTGGCGGAGTCCAAGGGCATCTACGGCGGCCGTCTTGTGCGCCGTCATGTGCTGCGCAACGCGCTCATCCCCATCGTAACGGTGCTGGCGCCGCTGATCGTGGATCTTCTGACCGGCGCGCTGGTCGTAGAAAAGATCTACGGTATCAACGGTATCGGTAAGCTGATGGTGGATTCCATCGCCGGTGAGGGCGTGGACTATAACTATGTGCTCGCGCTGGGCATTCTGTATTCATCGCTTTATATCGGCTTTATGCTGCTTGTCGACCTGGTGTACGGCATTCTGGATCCGCGCATCCGTGTTGCCAAAAAGGGAGGTGAGAGCTGATGGGCAAGAAGAAAGTGACGGTCCCGGCAGAAAAGGAAGCGTATGTACCTGTCGCCGGTGACTTTGAAATGCTGGTGCAGGATGATATCCGCACGGATACCAACTTTGCTTCTCAGGGCTACTGGAAGGGCGTGTTTGTGCATTTCTTCCGCAACAAGCGCGCTGTGGTGGGCCTTGTGATCGTGCTTGTGCTGATCCTGCTGGCCATTCTGGGCCCCATACTTTCCGGCTATGACTATGATGAGATCATCAAGGCACCCAATGCCAAGGGCAAGATGCGCCCGGTGACCGGTGTCGAGCCCCGTATCCCCGTTCTGCATGTGCTCCTTACCGGCGAGCTCTATGATGACAACGTGGCGGACAAGACTTTCCTGTTCGGCACGGACGATGTGGGCCGTGACCTGTGGACCCGTACCTGGTACGGCGCGCGCGTGTCGCTGCTCATCGCGTTCATCACCATTATCATCGATATGATCATCGGTATGAGCTACGGCCTCATTTCCGGTTATTTCGGCGGAAAGGCCGATATCTTCATGCAGCGTTTTGTGGAGATCGCGAACTCCATTCCGCGTCTGGTCATCGTGTCCGTGCTGGCCATCTTCATGCCAAAGGGCATCGGTCTGGTCATCGTGGCGCTGCTGCTGACGGAGTGGATCGGTATGAGCAAGATCGCCCGTGCCGAGATGCTGAAGATGAAGGAGCAGGAGTATGTGCTGGCCAGCCGCACCCTCGGCGCGGGCAACGGCCACATCATCTTTAAGGAGATCCTGCCCAACACCATCGGGCCGATCATCACGCAGGTGATGTTCTCCATCCCCACCGCCATTTTCACCGAAGCTTTCCTGAGCTTCGTGGGCGTGGGTATCGTGCTGCCCCAGTGCTCCATCGGTACCCTGATCGAGGACGGCTTTAACAACATCACGACCCTGCCGTATCAGATCCTGCCGCCGATCATCGTGCTGGCGCTGCTGATGCTGGGCTTCAACTTTATCGGCGATGGTCTGCGCGAAGCGCTGGCTCCCAAGCTGGAAGACATGTAAGGAAGGAGGCATATCCGTTATGGCAAACAAGACCATTTTAAAGATCAACAATCTGGATATCTCCTTCCGCACCAATGCCGGTGTGGTACACGCCATCCGCGGCGTGAACCTGGATTTGCAAAAGGGCGAGACAGTCGCCATCGTGGGCGAGTCCGGCTCCGGCAAATCCGTGACCATGAAGGCGGCTGTGGGTCTGCTGGATCAGAACGCGACCGTGAACAGCGGTGAGATCCTGTATACCTATGAAGATAAGAACGGCGAAGAAGTGACTGTTGACCTGCTGAAGCTGAGCAAGAGGGAACTGCGCACCGGCTACAACGGCCAGCGGCTGGCAATGGTGTTTCAGGACCCCATGACCAGTCTGGATCCCACCATGCCCATCGGCAAGCAGATCATGGAGGGCATGATCCTGCATAAGGGCATGAACCGGCAGGACGCGCGTGCGCGCGCCATCGAGCTTCTGGAGCTGGTGGGCATCACCGACGCGGAAAAGCGCTTCAAGCATTATCCGCACCAGCTGTCCGGCGGTATGCGTCAGCGCGTGGTCATCGCCATCGCGCTGTCCGCGGATCCGGATATCCTGATCTGCGATGAACCCACGACGGCGCTGGATGTGACCATTCAGGCCCGTATTCTGGAACTGATCAAGGATATCCAGAAGAAAATGGGACTGTCCGTCATTTATATCACCCACGACCTGGGTGTGGTGGCCAAGGTGGCCGATTATGTGAACGTCATGTACGCGGGCAAGATCGTGGAAGTGGGCAATGTGGAGGAGATCTTCTACGAGCCCAAACACCCCTATACATGGGGCCTGCTCTCTGCCATGCCGGATCTGGATACGGATGACGACCGTCTGTATTCCATCCCCGGCAGTCCGCCGAACCTGCTGCATGAGCCCAAGGGCGATGCCTTTGCCGCCCGTAACCAGTTCGCGCTGGTCATTGATAAGAAGGCTGAGCCGCCCATGTTCTGGATCTCCGAAACGCACGGCGCCGCGACTTGGCTGCTGTATCCCGATGCCCCGAAGATCGAAATGCCCGTTGAACTGAAAGAACGCCTGGAGCGCGCGAGAAAAGAGGCGAGCAAGTACTTATGAGTGAACCGCTTTTGAAGGTGGAAAACCTGAAGCAACATTTCCCGGTATCCCGCTCGTATGTGGTCAAGGCGGTCAACGGTGTGTCTTTTTAGATCTATCCCGGCGAGACCTACGGTCTGGTGGGTGAGTCCGGCTCCGGCAAGACCACGATCGGGCGCAGCATCATCCGTCTGTACAACCCTACGGAGGGCACCGTTACCTTTAACGGCAGGACGATCTCCGGCAGGCTGGACAAGGAAACCAACCGGATGCTGCGCAGTGATATGCAGATGATCTTTCAGGATCCCATGGCTTCGCTGAACCCCCGCAAGAAGGTGGGCGATATCATCGGTGAGGGCATCGATATCCACAAGCGCGCCCACAGCAAGCAGGAGCGCGAGGAAATGATCAGCGCCATGCTGCGCAAGGTGGGTCTGTCCCCGGAGCACGCGGAGCGTTATCCGCATCAGTTCTCCGGCGGCCAGCGTCAGCGTGTGGGCATTGCCCGCGCGCTGGTGATGAACCCCAAGCTCATCATCGCTGACGAGTGCATCTCCGCGCTGGATGTGTCCATTCAGGCGCAGGTGGTGAACCTGATGAAGGATATTCAGGATGAAACGCGGTGCGCCTATCTGTTCATCGCGCATGACCTGAGCATGGTGAAGTATATTTCCGATCGTATCGGCGTGCTGCATCTGGGCTACATGGTGGAGAGTGGTACGAAGGAAGAGATCTTCTCCAATCCCATCCATCCCTACACCAAGAGCCTGATCTCCGCCATTCCCCATCCCAATCCGGTGGTGGAAAAGCAGCGCACCGCCATCACCTATGACTACGCTTCCAGCGGCATCGATTACGCGCAGGGAACGGAGCATCTGGTGAACGGCACGCATAAGGTGCTGGCCACGGATGAGGAGTTTGAGGCGTGGACACGCTGATAAGCGCTGATCACTGAACGCGTATAAAAAACGAAGGACATAAGAGGGATTTCCTCCTGTGTCCTTTGTTTTTTGTATGGAGGTGAATCAATGAGCGCTGATGAAAATGAAAACGCCCCCTGAAACCGGGAAAAGGCATCAGGGGGGCGCTGAAAACGGAGAAACGGAGAAGACGCGTGACCGGCAGGATGATCACAGCATGAGGGTGACCTGATTGCTGTACACGCCTTCATCGATCGCCTGCCAGTGTATATCGCGGCCGAAGCCGCTGACCAGCTTCCATGCCAGATGATTGTCGGTCTGCTCCGG
The DNA here is from genome assembly GCA_937907055.1 of uncultured Clostridia bacterium. GTDB lineage: Bacteria > Bacillota > Clostridia > Christensenellales > Aristaeellaceae > ZC3RG03. The sequence continues at coordinate 4,719 of CALCTW010000067.1, forward strand.
CCGGAAGGCGGTGCCGCTGTACTTTACGATCACGCCGATTTCGTTCTTCTCTTCGGAGTATTCGCAGACGAAGGAAAGGGAACGCTTGCAGGTATGGACGGCGAGGATCTGCACGGCCAGCTCCTCAAAGACAGCGTGGAGACGCCACAGAAGGCTGCCGGAGATCTGATTTTTCATGGCGTATTCATCGATCAGCGCCGTCATGGCAGGCAGATCGCAGATACCTTCCTGTATGCTCAGCTCCAGCACCTTCAGGCGGCGGATGAAACGCCGGGTGTTTTCCTTCTGCGGATGATCAAAGATCTGTTCGGGCGTGCCTTCCTCATATATGCCGCCCTGATCCATATAGAACACACGGTTCGCGATCTCGCGGGCAAAGCGCATTTCGTGGGTGACCACCATCATGGTCATGCCTTCAGCCGCCAGTTCGCGGATGACCCGCTGTACTTCGCCCACCATGGTAGGATCCAGGGCGCTGGTCGGTTCATCAAAGAGGATGATCTCCGGCTCCATCGCCATGGCGCGGGCAATGGCCACACGCTGCTTCTGACCGCCGGAAAGCTGATCCGGATAATTCAGATACTTGTCCGAGAGGCCAACGAGGCGTAGCAGCTCCATGCCTTTGTCGTAAGCCTGCTGCCTGCTCTTGCCCAACAGATCCATGGGGGCCATCATGATATTCTCGATGACTGTGAGATGCTCAAAAAGATTGAAGGACTGGAATACCATGCCCATCTTCCGGCGCACAAGATCAAGACGGCAGCCTTTTTGGGTGATATCCTGACCATCCAGGATGATGCGGCCTGATGTGGGGGTGTCCAGCATATTGATGCAGCGGATGAGTGTGGATTTGCCGGTGCCGGACGGGCCGATGACCGAGATGACATCGCCCTTATGGATGGTGATGTTTACATCCTTCAGGGGCGTGGCATTGGGGTATACCTTTTTCAGATGCTCGATGGTGATCATGATTGCTTCACCCCCTTCAGAATGTGCTTTACGCTGCGGCGTTTGGGATCGAGACGGATCTCGATGCGGTTGATGATGAGGGTGAGCAGCCATGTGAGCACGACATAGATGATCGCGGTGGTGATGATGGGGAAGAAGGCCTCGAACGTGCGGCTGCGGACGATATCACTCATCTTTGTCAGATCCTGCACGGCGATATAGCCTACGACCGCGGTGCCCTTGACCAGCGCGATCAATTCGCTGCGGTAGGATGGAATGAAGAAACGGGCAGCCTGGGGGAGGATGATCTTGAAGAAGGTATCCTGCCTGTTATAGCCCAGCGCGTAGGCGGCCTCTGTCTGGCCGTAGCCCACAGCGCTCACCCCCGTCTTGATCATGCCGTACATGGCCGCGGCAAAGGTGAGTGTGAAGGCCACCACGGAGACGAGCGTGCCGCTGATCTCTACCCGGCCGAATACGATGTAATACAGCACCATCAGGAATACGATGACGGGCATGCGCTCCAGCAGGGAAAAGACCGCTTCGATGCACCTTGGCACCCACGGCCTGCAGGAACGGCACAGCATAAAGATGGCAAACCCGAGCAGCGTGCCAAGCAGGGCGGACAGTACAGTGATCAGCAGGGTGTTGCCGATGCCCTCCGCGAACATTTTCCAACGGTTTTCTCTGATGAAGGTTTTTTGGAAACTATGGGCGATCCTTTCAAAGAAACCCGGAGCGGCATTGTCCGGAACATAATCCGGATCCCGGACGATGATCACGGTGCTGCTGGTGTAATAGGACTTTGAAAAATCAATGGACGCGGCGCGCTCCTCCGTGATGCCGAGGCCGCTGCCGATCATATCAGCTTTGCCGGAAATGAGCGAGGGAATCAGCGATTCAAAATTAACGGAGGTGATCTCGATCCGGTAACCCATGATGCGAGCGGCGTGTAACATCATATCCAGATCATAGCCCAGCAGAGCACCGCCCTCGCCAATGTAGGAAATGGGTTCGTAGGTGGTATCCACCCAGTAGCGCAGCGTGCCGTTGACGGCTTCCCAATCCTGATCGATCAGTTTTTTCACACTATCATCCGCGCCGGTCCACTTTTCTTCCAGCGCGTCAAGCGTTCCGTCCTGCTTCAACTGCTCCAGCGCCTGATCGAAGGGCGCGACAAGCGGACTGCCCTTCCGGAAGCCGATGCCGAAATGGCTGACATCCAGTTCATCCGGCAGGAGCATCAGTTCCGGGTTCATGCTGCAGAAAATCCGGGCCACGGGCTTATCCATGACCGCCGCGCTTACTTTGCCTGTCTTGACGGCTTCGACCATATCCGCGGTGGAGGTGTAGTGATGGACGGTGAAGCTGCCGCGCAGCACTTCATTCGCCTCCAGCAGCTGATCCGAGATCGTGCCGTCCTGAACGGCAATGACCTTGCCCTTCAGATCCTCCAGCCGCCGGATCTCCGCTTTATTTGTGCTTTCTGCCGCGGCGGGCAGCACCATCAGCATCATCATTATGAGGATGATCAGACAGGTGATCCATTTTCTGCGATTCATGTGACCGTTTCCTTCCTGTGGGCTTGGGATACGTGCCTGCGAGACAGGCAGTGGGTGTGAGATTGACTTTTGTATATTATAGCACGATGGCGGAGGGAATGGAATGGGGGAGGGAGGGTGTTTATCTGAAACGACAGTATTTTGTAGTGCCGAAAAGTATGAAAGGGTTTGAAGCATGAGGATTCATTCACCACCCCGTTGATCCTGAGAACTTTGATGGAAAAGCGCGCGGTTGTGCTGATGTCATTCAGCCGGCCATCGCTATGGGAGAATACTGACCGCGCGCTTGTCAACAAATCATATTTTTACACATTTGATCGGTCAATTACTTGATTCCGGACGACATTTGATATTATAATAGTCAGTGAAAAGGCGATAAAGCGAGGCGATGATACCATGAACAGAATGAAGCCGGTCGTGTGTGTTGTGCTTGTGATCATGCTGCTGTTTTCAGCATGCGCGTTTGCACTTACATCAGAGGAAAAAGCAGATAAGTATTCAGCCGCGATTATTGAACTGGAAACGTGGCTGGAGGTACCGGACAGGACGATACCGGAACTGGAACTGATCGTTGAGTCCTTTTAGGAACTGGGCGGATACGAACAGAGCAAGGCCTTCCGCTACTACGCGCTTGTGCTGCAATTGGTAGAACAGAACGCGTTTGATATGGTCCTTAAGATGTATGTCAAGAATCTGGAGAACAATACCCGCTTTAATGAACTGCTGAAGGAAATGAAGAGTTCTCCGCTGTATACGGTGAAGGAACTGATCGCCTATGTGAATGGGCGGCAGGCTGAATATGAGGAGGATACCGCGTCCGCGATCGCCTTCTATAACACCTGCGGCGGTTTTTACGACAGTTTTGAACGCTGCAACAGACTGGATGTGAGCAACTGGGCCGCGCTCTATGAAGAAGCGCAGGAACTGCTGCGGCAGGGAATGCTGAAAGAGGCGTATGACATCTTCCGCAATCAGATCCCCGGCTATGAGGACAGCAATGATTTTGCTGACTTCATTGAGGAAAACCTTGAGATCAGCGATAACGCGGCTGAAGAGATGATCTCCGAGGCCTCTTCTTCCGATGATGAAAACGCTGTTTTCAGTGTGTATGTTGTGCTGAACAGCTGCAACATCCGAAAAGAGCCTACCAGCGCTTCGGAGCGTGTAGGTGTGGCGTATTGGGGCAATGAACTGAAGGCGCACAAGATGGTGACCGCGGGCGACGGCGCAAAATGGTATCAGATCGATTATAACGGCGGGACCGCGTATGTTTCTGTATCGGTCGTTGATATGAAAGCGCCGCTCCGCGACCATGATCCGCAGGGCGAGGATGTTGATGTTCCGGTTTTTGAGGAATATCACGATCCGCAGCCGGTGGATGTTGAACTTCCGGTTTTTCATTAATATTTATGGATCACGGAAAAGAAATATTGTGATAACGAGCACGAGGACACCGAACAACGGTGTCCTCGTGCTCGTTATATTCGGTTTATGATGCAATAGGCGATACAGACGGATAACGCGAAGGGGACTTTCCGGGAGTGTTTTGTCGGATCACCTGTCCACGGCGACGGTATAAACACTGCCGTTGGCGCAGGGGCTGTCATTCGCACGATGATCACCGGATTCTTCCTTCGCCGCGCGGATCTGTTCAAAGATTGTTATCGGGTATGATTCAGTCGATGACCTTAATCGTGAAGGGTTTGCCGCTGTCTGTCTCTGCCTGTACTTTTCCGCCGGCGCGCTTTACTGTGTAGTGATATTCCACTGTGCCATCGGTGCCGGGGATCTCCAGAGCGTAGGAGGCACCCTCAGCCAGGCCATAGGCGCGCAGCTCTACGCCGTCGGTGAAATCATAATCCGTGCGGGTCTCACAAGCGCCCATGGGCAGCACTGTGCCGCCGCGCACCAGCAGGGGCAGGGAAAGGAAGCCGTGCTTCTCCTTGCGCCAGCAACCGCCGCGGAGCTTTTCACCGGTCAGCAGGTGATACCATTCACCCTCAGGCAGGTAGTAGGTTACTTCGCCGCTCGGGTCAAATACGGGCGCGACCAGCACGCGATCGCCCAGCATATACTGGCGATCAAGGTATTCGCAGGCAGGATCCTCCGGGAATTCCACCATCATGGGACGCATCATGGGCGTGCCCTTCTCGTGGGCTTCCACGGCCATGCGGTACAGATAGGGCATCAGGCGGCATTTCAGCCGGGTGAAGGTGCGCACCACGTCCACGCTCTCTTCATCGAAGAGCCACGGCACACGGTAGCTGGAGGAGCCGTGGAGACGGCTGTGGCTGGACAGCAGACCAAAGGCCACCCAGCGCTTATACACATCCGCGGGAGCGGTGGATTCAAAACCGGAGATGTCATGGCTCCAGTAACCGAAGCCGCTGTGGCTCATGCCCAGACCGGCGCGAAGGGTCTCCGCCATGGAAACATAGGAGGCGCTGTTATCACCGCCCCAGTGCACCGGGAACTGCTGTCCGCCGGCGGTGGCGCTGCGGGCAAACAGGATGGCTTCACCCTCGCCCTTCTCACGCTTGAGCAGGTCGAAAATCATCTGATTATAAAGGAAGGCGTAGTAGTTGTGCATCCGCAGCGGATCGGAACCATCGTGGTAGACGATATCCTTCACAGGAATGCGCTCGCCGAAGTCGGTCTTCAGACAGTCGATGCCCTGATCCAGCACACGCTTGATCTTGCCGCAATACCAGTCGCGGGCCGCAGGATTGGTCACATCCAGAATCGCCATGCCGGCCTGCCAGAAGTCTGTCTGCCAGACAGAACCGTCCGTCTTGCGCAGGAAATAGCCGTTCTCCATCCCCTCCCGGAACAGCGGAGAGGCCTGACCCACATAGGGATTGATCCAGCAGCACAGTTTCAGGCCGCGGTCATGATAACGCTGCAGCATGCCCTCCGGATCCGGGAATACCTTGGGATCCCAGGTGAAATCACACCAGTTGTAGGCCTGCATCCAGTAGCAGTCGAAGTGGAAAACACTGAGGGGAATGTCTCTCTTTGCCATTCCGTCGATGAAGGAAGTGACTGTTTCCTCATCATAATTGGTGGTGAAGGAGGTGGACAGCCACAGGCCGAAGCTCCACGCGGGCAACAGGGCCGGGCGGCCGGTGAGGGCGGTGTAGAGGTTCAGGGTTTCCTTGGGGTTGCCGCCATAGATGATATCGTAGGTCAGCGTTTCTCCGGGCACGGAGAACTGCACGCGTTCCACCTTCTCGCTGGCGACCTCGAAGGACACATCCGCCGTATCCTCCACAAACACACCGTAGCCGCGGTTGGTCATGTAGAACGGGATATTCTTGTAGGCCAGCTCACTGGCGGTGCCGCCGTCCGCGTTCCACATATCGATGACCTGACCGTTCTTCACATAGGCACCGAAGCGTTCGCCCAAACCGTACACATTCTCGCCAACGCCCAGATCCAGAGAATCCACCATATAGCTCTTTCCGCCGCGCTCGATGGAGCAGGGGCCGTCCTCCAGCTTCAGGGCGCGTCCCATGCCGCGGAAGCCGCTGCCGGTCAGTTTCTTTCCGTCACGGCCCAGGTATTCCACATGCCAGCCTTCACTGCCGCGGGGCACGCGGACTGTTAAATCGCCGCTGCTGAGGCGGACTTCATTTTCATTAATGGTGATCCGGGGCGCGGCATCCTCTTCATAGGTGGCAAAGTGGGGGCCGCGATCGATCGTCCCCGCGAAATGCGTTACCCGCACGCGGATGATATTCTTTCTGGGCGCGGAGAAACGCACCTCCAGCGTGCCGCCGGCCAGCACATCGCCGCGGCTGCGCACCGGCACGCCGGACGCCAAGATCACCAGTTCCTGTCCTTGCTGCTCGGCCCGGACGCACTGGGTGGCATACAGCATCCGATATTCCGGCTTTGTCAGCCAATATCCGTTTGTGAATTTCATAAAAGCATCCTCCTTATGATCAGGGGTGTTTTTTGTTTAGTGTACCATGCTCCGTCCGGGCTTGCAAGAAAAAGGTATTCAAACGAGAATAGAACTGAACAGTGTAGAAATCAAAATGGCCGGGACTATCGTCTCAGCCATTTTTGTTTGATTCACTTATCGTTCCGCTGTCCAATAAATCGGATCGTCAAGCGGATTGCCGGGCTTAATCTTATCATATATCTCTTCTGCCTTATCGCAAAGCTAATCCCATGCATCATCCAGGATATTGCCACCGGTGACCTGTTCCAGTTCTTCCATGTTCATCATCTGCTTATTCATATTATTTCCTCTTTCTGCTTTATCAGCTTGTTGTTAACAGTAGTGATTATTGTCAGTGGTTTTCCTTGTCCCATCTGACAGTTTGTATTATATGCGCCGTCATGCTTGATAGAAATGCCAATAACACAGCAAGTTCGTTTAATCAACATTCAGTTTGCGTATAATTATGTTTATTATCAACCGTGTCTGTTATGACAAAAAGAAGGGTTCTTTTTGTTTAAGACAAAACCCGGAAAAGGTTTTCTCTCCGATGAATATGACCGCCTGCGGCAGTTTCTCGGAATGAAAAGGGCTCGGAAGCGCAGTGGCCGCGTATACAGGGCGTATGCCGGTGATTATAACCTGTAAATGCGATCCCGGTCTCACATCTATTGTAAACCTACACGCGCCTTTGCATTTGTGCGGTCTTGCTCTTGCAAAAAAGGCGGTTTCGGTTTATAATTCTCTCGTTATCGATCTGCCGGTTTCGGCGGATGACTTTAGGAGTGAGATACAATGCTGGATATCAAGTTTGTACGTGAGAACCCCGAGATCGTCAAGGAGAACATCCGTAAAAAATATCAGGAATTCAAGCTGCCCATGGTGGATGAAGTGCTGGATCTGGATAAGAAGAACCGCGCTGCCATCCAGGAAGCGGACAGCCTGCGCGGCGCGCGCACCCGTCTGTCCAAGCAGATCGGCATGCTGATGGGCCAGGCGAAGAAGGATCCTTCCAAGCTGGCCGAGGCTGAAGCGATCAAGGAGCAGGTGAATGCCAATGCCGCCCGTCTGGCGGAACTGGAGGTGCTGGAGGGCGAATACGCCGAAAAGATCCGTCACCTGATGCTGCAGATCCCCAACATCATCGATCCCTCCGTGCCCATCGGCCCGGATGACAGCTGCAATGTGGAAGTGCAGCGCTTCGGCGAGCCTGTGACGCCGGATTTCGAAGTGCCCTATCACACCCAGATCATGGAGAAGCTGAACGGCGTGGATATGGATGCCGCCGGCCGCGTATCCGGCAACGGCTTCTACTACCTGATGGGCGATATTGCGCGTCTGCATTCCGCCGTGCTGGCTTATGCCCGTGATTTCATGATCAACAAGGGCTTCATCTACTGCATTCCTCCCTTCATGATCCACGGCAACGTGGTG
>CALCTW010000068.1 GCA_937907055.1 uncultured Clostridia bacterium
GCAAGCGCTGCTTCGGGATTTTTCTCCTCGGGGCGGCGGAGCCACCCCTGCGGATTTTAATGGCCGACGGATGGAACGCATTTGTCCATATAAGCTATTACCGATAAGTTGTTACAGAGTCTCCTAATTAAGATGATATGGTCAAAAGATGAAGCACATTTTCTGCATGCTTCATCTTTTTATATGCAACAGGAGATATATGTAACAGGAGAGGTTGTACGAATTCCTGCGGAGGGTATGGGGGGAACACCCATATATAATCGTATCACACGGCTTTGCCGCGTGTGCGGGGACTTTTGCGAAGACGCGCGCAGCGTGCGAAGCAAAAGATTTCCCGTATAAAAAGACGGATGGGAAAGCCCATCGGGCTTTTCCATCCGAATGCGCAGCGATAAGATATTTCGCTTATTGGAACGTGAAAAAGACGAATGTTCGTGATTTTGGGGGTGAAATAGGCTGAAACACGAACATTAAATTATTAAATCTGTCAAAATGGGCAAAATGATTCGTAAAACGTATTGACAACCGCCGGAAGACGGCGGATAATGGGGATCGCTGGTGAGCCCCCGGTCTTCCCGAGCCTTGAGCAGGGGAGGGTGGGATGTTGCAGCCGGCTTCCGGCCGCAGAGCACCTTCTTCACTCCGTTGTGAAGAAGGGTGCGCACGGCTTTTCTGTTTTTTACAGTATAATGAAGCATGACCCCGGATGTGATCCGGAGCGATCTGAAAGGAATTATCAAGATGAAAAAAGTCGGCATCGTGATGGGCAGCGACAGTGACCTGCCTGTTGTTCAGAAGGCTGTTGCGATCCTGAAGCAGCTGGAGATCCCCTATGAAGCCCATGTGTATTCCGCGCACCGCACCCCGCTGCAGGCGGCGGATTTTGCAAGGGACGCCGCCAGGAACGGCTTTGGCGTGATCATCGCCGCGGCCGGAATGGCCGCGCATCTGGGCGGTGTGATCGCCAGCTATACCGTGCTGCCGGTGATCGGCATTCCCTGCAAGGGACCCGTGTTTGACGGCATGGACGCCCTGCTTGCCACCGTGCAGATGCCCAGCGGCATTCCCGTCGCGACCGTGGCGGTCAATGCCGGCGCGAACGCCGCGCTGCTGGCCGCGCAGATCCTGGCGGTGGAGGACAAGGCGCTGACCAAGAAACTGATGGCGCTGCGTCAGGAAGGCGCTGCCGCTGTGATCAGCAAGGATGAAGGGATCATGGCGCGTCTGGAGGAATGATCCGGGAACACTCTGGAGGGAGAGTTTTCATTGATCGTTCGGGGGAGAGTTGAAGGACCGGGATATCCATGATTTCGGGAGGTCAGCTATGAAATCAGACGCTTTACATGAAGAATGCGGCATATTCGGGATCTATTCAAGAGATAACGCGAATGTGGTTTCCGCGGCATATTACGCCCTTTTTGCCCTGCAGCACAGAGGACAGGAGAGCAGCGGCATCGCGGTCAATGAGGATGGCCTGATCCGCTGCGTGAAGGATACCGGCATCATCCGTGATGTGATGACAAGGGAAGCGCTGGAGCAGCTGGGCAACGGCACCATGGCGATCGGTCATGTGCGCTACGGCACTTCGGGCGCCGATCCCAGACAGAACGCCCAGCCGCTGGTGGTCAACCACGTGAAGGGCGGCATGGCGCTGGCCCATAACGGCGCGCTGACCAACGCGGATGTGCTGCGTGAGGAACTGGAACTGCGCGGATCCATCTTTCACATGACCAGCGATACCGAGGTGATCAGCTACATCATCACCCGGGAACGCCTGAACTCCGCTTCCATCGAGGAAGCTGTTTCCCGCAGCATGGATGTGCTGAAGGGCGCGTATTCGCTTGTCATCATGAGCCCCCGCAAGCTGATCGCCTGCAGGGACGCGCACGGATTCCGACCGCTTTGCATGGGCGAACGCGGCAAGGACATCGTGTTTGCCTCCGAGACCTGCGCGCTGGATGCCATCGGCGCGACCTTTGTGCGCGATCTGGAGCCCGGTGAGATCGTGATCGTGGATGATCAGGGTGTGCGCTCGGACAAAAGCCATGTAGGCACCGCGCCGAAGACCACCTGTGTATTTGAATACCTGTATTTTGCAAGGCCGGATTCTGTGATCGACGGCAGCAGCGTGCATAACGCGCGTATGCGCGCGGGCGCGTTTCTGGCGCTGGAGCATCCCATTCAGGCGGATATCGTGATCGGCGTGCCGGACAGCGGTCTGGACGCCGCGCTGGGCTATGCCCATCAGAGCGGTATTCCCTACGGCATCGGCTTTATCAAGAACAAGTATATTGCCCGTACATTCATCCAGCCCGCGCAGAACAGCCGGGAGGACAGCGTGCGCATCAAGCTGAACCCCGTTTCCGCGGCGGTAAAGGGCAAGCGTGTGGTGCTGGTGGATGACTCTATCGTGCGCGGCACGACCTCCGCCCGCATCGTCAAGATGCTGCGCGAGGCCGGGGCAACGGAGGTACACATGCTCTCCAGCGCGCCGCCGTTCCGTCATCCCTGCTATTTCGGCACGGATGTGGATTCCACCGATAAGCTGATCGCGTGCCGCTATCCGCTGGAGGAGATCGCCGGGGTCATCGGGGCGGATTCGGTGGGATACCTTTCCTGCGAGGCTGTGGTCCGTCTGGCGGAATTCACAAAGGGCTTCTGCACAGCCTGCTTTGACGGCAATTATCCCTGTGAGCCGCCGAAGAACCCCGGAAAGAGCGCTTTTGAACGCAGACTTTCCGAAAAAGCGAAGTCAGCGGAGTGAGCCGGACCCCAATATAAGGTATAATACGGAAAAATTAACGGTTTCCCTTGTGGGAGACCGTTTTTTGATCCATGAAAACACCAAAAACACGAACATTAACGATAAAAATGGAGATAACTTTCGCAAAATCGCTTGAAAAGAGGCGCGGAAAGTGGTATAATGAGAGATGGCGGCTCGTATTTCCGTCCGTTTTGGGCGGAACGTTTCTGCCGGAAATGAGGAGTTATTATGGGTGGTTTCTTTGGGATCACCTCCAGACGCGACTGCGTGTCTGAGGTGTTTTTCGGAACGGATTATCATTCTCATCTGGGCACCCGCAGCGGCGGTATGGCGGCGTGGGACGCCGAGATCGGTCTGCAGCGCGTGATCCATAATATTGAAGGCGCGCCCTTCCGCACCAAGTTTGAACATATTTTTGAGGAGATGAAGGGGACCGCCGCGATCGGCGGCATCAACGACACCTCCCCGCAGCCCCTGCTCATCCGCAGCCAGCTTGGCACCTTCGCGCTGTGCATGGTCGGTGTCATCAACAACGCGGATCAGCTGATCGACCAGTATCTGCAGGTGAGCGGCGGTCACTTTGACACCATGACGGCCGGCCGGGTGAACCCGACTGAGCTGATGGCCTCCCTGATCAGCCAGAAGTCCTCTTTTGTTGAGGGCATCCGGTTCGCGCAGGAGGCGATCGAAGGCACGGCCTGCATCCTGATCCTGAAGGACAACGGCGCGATCATTGCCGCGCGCGACAAGGTGGGCCGTCTGCCGGTGCTGATCGGCAAGAATGAGGATGGTTACGCGGTCTCCTTTGAAGGCTTTGCCTATGAAAAGGTGGGCTTCAACGCTGAGCGCGAGCTGGGCCCCGGCGAGATCGTGGAGATCACACCGGACGGCGTGACGCAATTGGCCGCTCCCGGCAAGAAGAAGCGCATCTGTGCCTTCCTGTGGAGCTATTACGGCTATCCGAACTCTACCTACGAGGGTGTAGGCGTGGAATCCATGCGTTACCGCAACGGCGCCATTATGGCGCGGAACGACCGCGAGAACGGCTTTGACGCGCCGCTGGATTATGTGGGCGGTGTGCCCGATTCCGGTACGCCTCACGCCATCGGCTATGCCAATGAGAGCGGCTGCCATTTTGCCCGCGCTTTCATCAAATACACCCCCACCTGGAGCCGTTCCTTCACGGCTTCCTCCGCGGGCAACTGCAACAACACCGCCAAGATGAAGCAGATCCCCGTGATCGACCTGATCAAGGACAAGGATCTTCTGTTTGTGGATGACTCCATCGTGCGCGGCACGCAGCTGCGTGAAACTGTTGAATTCCTGTACGAGAACGGTGCGAAGTCCGTGCATATGCGCTCGGCCTGCCCGCCCCTCATGTACAGCTGCAAATACCTGAACTTCACCCGTCCCACGCCCCTGATGGACCTGCTGGCCCGCCGTGTGGTGGTGGAGCTGGAGGGCGAAGCGGGATTTGACCACCTTGAGGAATATGCCGACGGACGGACGGAGCGCGGACAGAAGCTGCGCAAATCCATCTGCGAGAAATTCGGCTTCTCCAGTCTGGAATTCCAGTCGCTGGAGGGCGTTGTGAAGTCCATCGGTCTGGACGAATGTGAACTGTGCACCTACTGCTGGAACGGAAAGGAATAAGAAATCATGAATACCAAGTCTTTCTCTGAAGCTTACGCGAATGCCGGTGTGGATATCACCGCGGGCTACAAGGCGGTCGACCTGATGAAGACCCACATCGCGCGCACCATGACACAGGGCGTGTGCGGCGATATCGGCGGCTTCGGCGGTCTGTTTGAGCTGGATCTGACCGGCATCACCCGTCCTATTCTGGTCTCCGGCACCGACGGTGTGGGCACCAAGCTGAAGATCGCCTTCCTGATGGACAAGCATGACACCGTGGGTATCGACTGCGTGGCCATGTGCGTGAACGATGTCATCTGCTGCGGCGCGAAGCCGTTGTTCTTCCTGGATTACATCGCCTGCGGCAAGAACATCCCCGAGCGCATCGCCGATATCGTCAAGGGTGTGTGCGACGGCTGCGTACAGTCCGGCGCCGCGCTGATCGGCGGCGAAACGGCGGAAATGCCCGGCTTCTATCCTGTGGATGAATATGACCTGGCCGGCTATTGCACCGGTATCGTGGACCGCGCCAAGATCATCGACAACAAGCGTATGCAGCCCGGCGATGTGATCATCGCCCTGCCTTCCTCCGGCGTGCACTCCAACGGCTTCTCCCTCGTGCGCAAGGTGTTCGATATCGAAAACGCCGATCTGAAGTCTCCGCGCGCCGAGCTGAACGGCAAGAGCCTGGGCGAGACATTGCTGACCCCCACCAAGATCTATGTGAAGCCGGTTCTGGCGCTGCTGGAAAAGGCCGATGTGAAGGGCATTTCCCACATCACCGGCGGCGGCTTCTATGAGAATATTCCGCGTTCCATTCCCGAAGGCCTGTGCGCGAAGATCAACAAGAGCGCGGTGAAGGTGCTGCCCATCTTCGATCTGATCGCCAAGGAAGGCAACATCAGCGAGCGTGATATGTTCAATACCTACAACATGGGCGTTGGCATGAGCATCGTGGTGGCGGCCAAGGATAAGGATATCGCGCTGGAGACCCTGAAGGCCGCCGGCGAGGATGCCTATGTGATCGGTGAGATCGCGGAGGGCAGCGAGAGGATCGAGCTGTGCTGAAGAAAACGCTCTCCGGCTTTTGCGCCGGGCTGCTGATCTGCATCGGCGGCTCGGTGTTCCTCTCCTGTGAGGACCGGGTCGTGGGTTCCGTGCTTTTCGCGGTGGCGCTGCTGTGCATCTGTTTCAAGGGCTATTCCCTGTTTACCGGCAAGGTGGGGTATATTCCGGAGGATCACAGCAAAGAAGCCGTTTCCACCCTGCTGCTGGGGCTGCTGGGCAACGCGGTGTGCTGCGTTCTGGGCGGCTGGCTGCTGATGTACGCGGTGCCGAGTATCGGAACGAACGCGCTCGCGGTGTGTGAGAGCAAGCTGTTGCAGCAGCCGCTGCAGACATTCATCCGCGGCTGCTTCTGCGGCATTCTGATGTATCTGGCGGTGAGCATCTTCCGCGAAAAGAATTCGGTGCTGGGCATCGTGTTCTGCATTCCGGTGTTCATCCTGAGCGGCTTTGAGCATTCCATCGCGGATATGTTCTACTTTGCCGCAAGCGGCATGTTCTCGCTGCAGGCGTTCCTGTTTATCTGGATCGTCATTCTGGGCAATTCCCTGGGCGCGATGATCCTGCCTTTTATCAATAAGATCATGGAGAAATCAAAATGAGCGATAAAAAAGCCCGTGTGGCAGTTCTGGTTTCCGGCGGCGGCACCAACCTGCAGGCTGTGCTGGACGCGCAGAAGAGCGGCGTGATCACAAGCGGCGAAGTGGTGCTGGTCATCTCCAACAAAAAGGATGCCTACGCGCTCACACGCGCGGCCAACGCCGGGGTGGAAGGCGCCGTGGTGAGCAAAAAGGAACTGGGCAGCCAGGAAGCCTTTGAAGATATGCTGATGAAAAAGATCGATGACGCGAAGGCGGATCTGATCGTGCTGGCGGGCTTTATGGCGATCCTGAGCAAGCGCTTCACGGATCACTACCCGGAAAAGATCATCAACATCCATCCGTCCCTGATCCCCTCCTTCTGCGGCGCGGGCTTCTATGGCCTGAAGGTGCATGAGGCCGCCCTCGCGAAGGGCGTGAAGGTGACCGGCGCGACGGTACATTATGTGAACGAGATCCCGGACGGCGGAAAGATCCTGGCGCAGAAGGCGGTGGAGGTGCTGGAGGGGGATACCCCGGAGGTGCTGCAGCGCCGCGTGATGGAGCAGGCGGAATGGATCATCATGCCGCAGACGATCGAAAAACTGTGCGGACAGATCATCAAGGAGGAAGCATAAATGAGCATCTATGATATCAACTGTATCGGTTCTCTGCTGAAGAACAACGAATATCCCGGCCGCGGCATCGTGCTGGGCATTGACCAGACCGGTAGATACTGCGCAGGAGGACCACAGTTTGCCATCCCTGAACAGATACAGACGCTGGGTCAGCTTGTCAATGATGATGCCGTAATGCTGGTTGGGAGTTACGGTTTTCAGGCGGCTGGTACGCACATAACCGCTGATAATACGGTCATAATAGTCAATGCCTTCAATCAGGGTATAGCCGTCGGTATCTTCGCCGAGCACATGCACACCTGCCTGAGAGGCGTTGATAAAGCCGCCCTGCCACTCATTCAGGGCTTTGCTGCCGCCGGGGGAAGTGAGGGGATAAACGGCTTCTTTTTCATCGCCGGACAATACGGTGATGGGGCGCATCAGCAGTTTCCAGCAGGCTTCCTCATCGTTAATATCATAGGTGAAATCCTCACCGAACCAGGCATAACCGCCCCGGTAACCGGCCAGTGTGCCCAGAGGCAGGTTGTCCTTGTTTTTTTCGCCGGCACCGAAAGCCGCAGCGGGACCCAGTAGAAGAACCAGACAGATCATACACAACAGCA
>CALCTW010000069.1 GCA_937907055.1 uncultured Clostridia bacterium
ATATCTTAAAAATCTAACCCTTGCTCCCGGGAGAAATTGGGTCGGCCTTTTTCCAAATAGAAGAATTGCAGCAACTGTGAGTTTATACTCTCCATTTTTCTCTTTAATGAGGCCCCTGCCCTTTAAAACATCTATTGGTGAGCTAACTGTCGGGTCGAGAAGATCAATATATTGCTTTACCAATTCCTGATTTAGGTCATCAAAAGTTGCGTCCTCAATTATCCTTGATTCAAAGCTTTTGATGCCCTTTGAATACTCCAGCGCTGCAAGCATTTCAGAATTCAGTTTTCTCGATGAATCGCCAACACGTAAGTATGCTTCACCGCTCTTTAGCTTGATTATTTCATTAGCACTTGGCCTAATGTGAAACAGCATAATGTTTACATCTTCGCCAGTTTCATTGGTGCAAGCGGCAATTTCAATTTCACATTCGGGAGGTATTTGCAAATGATCAAATGCTGCTTGCCGTATACAATTTTCCTGGTCAGCGTTTACTCCAGTGATACTGCCGTCATCTTCGATACCGACAGTGAAGTGGTTCTTCATTTCACCGTCCAGGTTGGCGAACACAGCCTTGACCATGGTGGGGGTGAATTCCTTGGAACCCAGACCGTAACGGCCGCCGACGACCTTGATATCGCCGCGTCCGGCTTCAGCCAGAGCAGAAACGACATCCAGATACAGAGGCTCGCCGAGGGAGCCGCTTTCCTTGGTGCGGTCCATAACAGCGATCTTCTTCACGGTGGCGGGCAGGACCTTCATCATGTATTCGATGGAGAAGGGACGATACAGGTGGACCTTCAGGACACCGACCTTTTCGCCGTTCTCGATCATCTTGTTGACGGTCTCGTGAGCAACGTCGCAGCCGGAGCCCATCGCGATGATGACCTTGTCAGCATCGGGAGCGCCTTCGTACTGGAAGGGCTTGTAGGCGCGGCCGGTCAGCTTGGCGACGGCGTCCATGCACTCTTCAACGATGGCGGGAACTTCAGCGTAGAACTTGTTGCCGGCTTCACGGCCCTGGAAGTAGATATCGCTGTTCTGAGCGGTACCGGCCTGATGAGGATGCTCGGGGTTCAGCGCGCGGGCACGGAACTCTTCGACCTTATCCCAGGGAACGAGGGCCTTGATCTCTTCGTAGCAGTTCTTGGTGTCGATGGCGTCGATCTTCTGGATTTCGTGAGAAGTACGGAAACCATCAAAGAAGTGCAGGAAGGGAACAGAGCTCTTCAGGGTAGCCAGATGGGCGACCAGCGCCATATCATGAGCTTCCTGAACAGAGTTGCTGGCCAGCATGGCGAAGCCGGTCTGACGGCAAGCCATAACGTCGCTGTGATCACCGAAGATGTTCAGAGCGTGGTAGGCCAGAGCGCGGGCGCTGACGTGGAAAACGGAGGGAGTGAGCTCACCGGCGATCTTATACATATTGGGGATCATCAGGAGCAGACCCTGAGACGCGGTGAAGGTGGTGGTCAGAGCACCGGCAGACAGAGCACCGTGCACGGCACCGGCGGCACCGGCTTCGCTCTGCATTTCGGCGATCTTAACAGTCTGCCCAAACAGATTCTTTCTGTCATGAGCAGCCCACTCATCAGCAACTTCCGCCATGGGGGAAGAAGGCGTGATGGGGTAGATGGCTGCCACATCGCTGAACGCATAAGCGACATGGCTGACAGCAGTATTGCCGTCGACAGTCATTTTGATTGCCATGGATTAAGCCTCCTAAAAATAGTGTATGCTGATGCGAAAGAGAACTTTCGCTGCTTACCCAGTTAGTAATTATAAACTTTCAGCCTGTTTTTTGTCAAGGGAATCGAGGTTTATTTATGGCTAAAACAACAGAAAAGAGCATGATAAATCATTGAAAAAGCAAAATGTAACAGAACTGTAAAAAACGAAAACAGAGCATAGAAAAACACCGCTCCATTAGGAGCGGCGCTCGATGAAAACGAGGATCAATCCTGTACGATGTTCTTGGCCCAGAAGTCACTGCGCAGCATCAGCAGGCCGATGACGACCTTGATGATATCGATGAACTGTACGCAGAAATACACCCAGAGAAGCGGGAAATCCGTGAAGTTGACAAGCAGATACGCGCAGGGAACACTGATCGTCCAGGTGTATACGGCATCGAAAAGGAAGGTGATCAGCGTCTTGCCGCCGCTGCGGATGGTGAAATAGGTGACATGCGCGAATACATGGATGGGCAGGGAAGCGCCGGCGACAGTCAGCAGGGAAGCCGCCAGACCGCGCACTTCATCGCTCACGTTGTAAAGCAGCGGCACCAGCGGCGCGAAGAGGATGATGATCGCGCCGATCAGCAGGTGGCTGGTGACAGAAAGGAAGATCAGCTTGCGGTCGATATCACGGGCTTCTTTCAATCGTCCCGCGCCCAGTTCCTGACCGACCATGATGGAGATCGCGCTGCCCATGCCGAACATGATGACGCAGAACAGATTCCACGCGGTGGAGGAGATGTTGAGCGCCGGCATGGCGTTCAGGCTGCAGGTGGAATAGATCTGATTGATCGTGGTCATGCCGAGAGACCAGAGGATCTCATTGAGCAGCAGCGGGCTGCCGGTGATGAGGATGCGCTTGATGAGGCTGCCGGGAACATGGAAGGAAGAATAAAGATGCTTGACAAAAGGATACTTGACCGTGTGCCTGTGCGCCCAGAGCATGATGACGATCATTTCCACCCAGCGGGAAGCAACGGTGGCGATGGCCGCGCCGCTGACACCCATGCGGATCGCCTCGATGGGGCCGTTGATCAGGAAGAAGTTGCCGATGAGATTGACACCGATGGCGATCATACCGCTGATCATGGGCACGAGCGTCTCACCGGCTTCACGCAGAGAACCGGCATAGACCTGTACGACGGCAAAGGGAAGCAGACCCAGCAGCATGATCATGAGATACTGATGCGCTTCATTGAGGACCAGGGACGGGTCAATGCTGTTGGCTTCCACCTCACCCTGTAAGAAGAGGTTGGCGAAGGTATCGCCGAACAGGAGAAACACGCCCACCGCGATCAGGACGGTCAGGACAGCGAAATACATTTTGAAACGGAGCGTGTGGCGTACACCTTCCATATCGCCCTTGCCGAAGAACTGCGCGCCGAAGATGGAGCAGCCGCTGAGCCCGCCGAAGATGGCAAGATTGAAGACCATCATGATCTGATTGATGATGCCGACGGCGGAGATGGAGATATCACCAAGGCCGCCAACCATGATGTTATCCAGCAGACCGACCAGATTGGTGATGAACTGCTGCACAACGATGGGGATCAGCAAAACGATGACCGAGCGGTAAAACGCTTTGGTGCCGATAAAACGGGATAAAAGCTTTTTCATAAATTCTCCCCTGATGAAATAAATAGAAATAAACAATAAAAACGGACACTTTGCTCATTGTACGCTGTATATACGGTTTGTCAATAGGGTTAACGGTCGTTATATCGATTCTTTCATGAATCAGCTTATTTTTTTCAATGCGCGGCGGAACAGAAACGGAATGACAAAAGAAAGAGCGCGGAGCATAAAAAGGCCCTGCCAAAGCGGCAGGGCACAGGATCAGTTGATATTAATGCGATATGAACGATCGTGATGCTTGCTTATTGAGGCAACCTATAAACTTTGAAACTGAAAATATGATAGAATCCGGTTTGTTTTTATCTTTCGGGTACCAGCAGACCCAGATTACCGTCCTTGCGCAGATAAAGCACCTGCGTTTCTTCGGTGTCGATGTCGACATAGACGAAGAAGCTGTGTCCCAGCAGTTCCATCTGCAGCGCGGCGTCTTCCTTGCTCATGGGGCGGACGGGGTATTCCTTGGTGCGGACGATCTCGCGCTCGCCGGTGCCGTATACCTCAGGATCCTCAATGAATTCGGGCTGAACGGAAAGATCGACATCCGCGCGCAGCTTCTTTTCCAGCTTGGTGCGGTGGCGCAGGATCTGGCGTTCGATCTTGGCCAGCGCGCTGTCGATGCTCATGAACAGGTTATCTTCGTTGCTGCTTTCGGCGCGCAGGGTCACGCCGTCCATGGGAACCGTGATCTCACAGATCCTCATATTGCGTTCCTTGCGCAGACGAACCATCATTTCCGTATCATTGCGCAGATAGCGATCCATTGTGGCGGTCTTTTTCTGGATCCTGTTGGTGATGCCGGGCGTGACTTCCATGTTCTTCGCGTTGATGGTAAGCTTCATAAAGGGCTCCTTTCTTACCGGAGAAACCGGTAACAGAATACATTTTTGTGTGAACCGGGTATGCAAAGCGGAAGGATGAAAATGCTCATCCGTGATCCTTTTTCCGGTTCTGTTTTACGCTTTTTCTCTCTCATCTTTCACTGTTATATTTCGATATCTGTCTCCGATCTCCTGCATCTTTTTTCGAAATTTATCAGAAAAATTCTTGGATCGGAGAAATGAAAGAGTCACAAAAACGCGATTGATAAAAAGTGAAGATTGTGATAGAATAACAACACAAAACAAAGGGGGCACCGCGGTGACGAAAGGCGAATGGACAGGAGCGGATATCGGAGATCTGACACCGCTTCTGCTTCCGTATGAAAATAAAAACGGGATCCGGATCCCCCGGCTGAATAAAGCGGCAGCCGCGTTCTCACTGGAACTGGCAGCGACCGCTTATGAGTTTAAAATGGATCGCTGGCGCGAAGCCGGATGGCAGGATGTGAGTCTGCTGGCGGATAACATGCTGTTCACAGGCAAGCTGGCCAATGTGACCGGGGGCCGCGTGATGGATCAGGTGAGCGGTCTGGTGGAGAGCTTCGCGCGTCACAGAGTGCATGATACCGGTGTGATCAATCAGGCACTGGGCACCTACGGCACCTTCCGTCAGAAAGAGGATTGCGATACCTGCAAAGCGGTCATCATGATCAAAAAGCATCCTTTCCGCAGCCTTTATGTGGTCACGATCGGTTTTATGGGCACCGGAAAACGATTGTTTGACTGGATCAGCAATCTCAGGATCGAGACAGACGAGGAGATCCACAAGGGCTTTCTGCAGCTGACAGAAGGTTTTGAAGAACAGATCCCCAAAATGGAATTTGAATCAACCGCGGAAGAGTTGGGCATAAAGAAACTGACGCTGGCGGATATCCTGCAGGAATGCAGAAGGGAAGACAGCCGCTTCAGGATCTGGATGAGCGGTCATTCACAGGGGGCAGCCGCGATGCAGGTGTTCCAGCACAGGCTGGTGCAGCAGGGCGTGCTTCGTGAAAATATCATGGGCTACGGGTTCGCTTCGCCCAAGGTGGCGAGAAGGATCCTGACCCGAAACACACGTGATCTGCCCATGTATCATATTTTGAATCAGGACGATATCATTCCAAGGGTGGGCGGCGAATGCCATCTGGGCACGTGCCTGATGTTCCCTTCGGATGAGATCATGCGCATGCGCTGTTTCGGAGACGCGTATTCAACGCGTATCATGAATGATGCCCGTGCCATCGCGGAAAAGGTGCATGATACCGGCGATGCCACGATGATGCTGCTGGGACTCATCCGCGCGCTGATCATGATCCCGGATGATGAGACAAAGGATCTGCTGGAAAACAATAAACTGGGACGGATTCTGCCGGATGCCGCGCTTGAAAAGGTGACCGGCAGGGTGGATGGCATGCTGGGGCTGGCGGAAGGTAAAGTGACCGGTGAATATGTGAAAGCCGGTGTATCCAAAGCCCTGCGGGAGGAGACCATCGATCATATCCGCGACAGCATTTACAGTATGTTTGAAAAGTATGGCGTAAAAGAGACGCTGGGCGCGATCACGGACGCGGTGCTTTTCTGCCATAAGCTGGCGGGTGAAAATGCCTCCAAAGGCGCGGCGGCCTATATGTACATCGTCAATGAACGCTTTTACGCGCTGAGCGATGATGTGCATAAGACGCATCAGTGGGTGTATAAAAACAACGAAGGACGCGTCCGCGGCGCAGTGAGGCGCGGGGCCGGAGCAAAGAATGAGCGAACCGCGCAGGGAAACGGCGCGGCGCGCAGAAGGACGATCGAACGCGGCTGATATGTATCTGTATGAATGTGATGTGCCGGAAAACCTTCCGGAGATGAAGTTGGCTGCCTACCTGAGCAAAGCTTTTCCTTTGCTGACGCAGAACACCCTGCGTGACGCGCTGAAGAAAAAGGATGTAAAGGTGGATAACACACGGCAGGGCCCGGATGCCATGGCTGAGCGCGGTACCCATATAAGGCTGTATACCATGCAGAAGGCGGAATTGCCCATCGTGTTTGAAAACGATGATGTGATCGTGATCAACAAGCCGGCCGGGATCAGCACCTGCGAGGACAGCTGGGGCGGAATGACGGCTGAAAACGTGCTGCAGAATGTGATGGGGAAGGGCAGCGGGGTCAAGGCCGTTCACAGGCTGGATAATCAGACATGCGGGCTTGTGATGTTCGCTAAGAACGAGACAGCTGCCATGCTGCTGGAGGATGAATTCCGTGACAGGGACAATATCCTGAAGGAATATATCTGTGATGTAAAAGGACAGATGCGTCCTGAAAGCGCGGTCAGGGAAGCTTACCTGATCAAGGACGCTGTTCACGCGAAGGTGCGTGTGATCAGTCATAATACCCCCGGCGCCAAGAAGATCATAACAGAGTATCAGGCGCTCTCCTGTGAGGACGGCATCAGCCGGGTGCGCGTAACGCTCCACACCGGGCGTACGCATCAGATCCGGGCGCATATGGCGTCACTGGGACATCCGCTTGTGGGGGATGATCTTTACGGTGACAGGATGGCGAACCGCAGGCTGGGGACTTTGCTGCATCTTTGCGCCGAGCATCTCTGTTTTTCTGAGCAGATCTCGGTGGAAAGCCTGCGCGGTGTGGAATTAAGAATAAACGTACCCTTTTGAAATGAGGTTAGCAACAAATGAGTGTCAGATTGATCGCGATGGATATGGACGGAACCCTGCTGGATGAGCATTCTTTGATCCCGGAGCGCAATTTAAAGGCGCTGCGGGCGGCGAAGGAGCAGGGCGTTGTTGTGGCGATCGATTCCGGCCGATACGCGGAGAACATTCTGGCGGTGCTGGAGGAACATCATTTTTCCTGCCCTGTGATCGCGACCAACGGAACAAAGGTCGTGACGGAGGATGGAAGGATCCTCGGGATGCATGCCTTCAGCCCGGAAACGGCCGCCAAACTGCGCGGTATGCTGAAAGAGAGCGGATGCCTGTATTATATCTACGGTCCGGATTTTCTGGCGGTGAGCGATAAGAACCAGCGGCATCATTCCGAGATCCGTTACGGTGAGATGATCGAGAAAAATTATCACTTCACCTTCCATCACGGAGAGGATATGATCGAACAGCTGATCACAAGGCCGATCCTAAAGTTTTATATCTGTGATAACGGGCATCTTCCCGAGATGCGCGAGATGATGAAGAACATCCCGGATGTGTTTGTGAGCAGCAGCGGAATTACCAATCTGGAACTGACACCGGCCGGCTTTGATAAGGCGACCGGTGTGATGGAACTGGCGGCGATCTACGGGATCGGGGCGGAGGATGTAATGACCTTCGGTGATCAGGAAAATGATCTGCCCATGCTGAAGGCGGCCGGCTGGGGCACGGCGATGGGCAACGCGCCGGACGAGATCAAGCGGCAGGTACGCTATGTGACGGAAACAAACACAGCGTGCGGTGTGGCGCGGGCGATCGAAAGGTATGTGCTGAAGAGCGAAGAATGACAGAAGGATCGATGCTGAGCAGCGAAGATCCTGAAAGTCACCGTATGTCAGCTGAAATCATAGAAAGTCACAAAAAGTCACAAAAAGTCACAAGAAGTCACAAGAAGTCACAAGAAGTCATAAAAGGTTCGCTCAGGACAGAAAAGGTCAGCAAATGTTCATTGCAGGTTCTGTGTGAATGTGTTAATATGATAACGCAAAAAACAGCCGCTGAAACGGCTGTTTTTATATGCGTATAAGGGACGGTTTTGGGTGACGGCGCTGCTCAAAGAGGGCTGCCGAACATGTGTCAGTTTTTCGCGATGCCGATCATTTCACGCGCGTGCTGTTTGGCGCTCTCCAGATCGCCGCCGATCATACGGGCGACCTCTCCGACACGGCCTTCCTGATCCATTTCATAAGCATGGGAGACCGTGCGCTCACCGTCAAAGGCTTTTTCGATGAGATAATGATGATTCGCCAGCGCCGCGATCTGCTGAAGGTGGGTCACGCATAATACCTGATGGGAAGCGCTGAGCAGCTTCATTTTTTCGGCGACGGCCTGCGCTGTCCGTCCGCTGATACCGGTATCGATCTCATCGAAGATCATCGTGGGGATACCGCTGCTGCCCGCGCCGACGGTCTTGATGGCCAGCATCAGACGGCTGAGTTCGCCGCCGCTGGCAGTCTTGCTGAGGGACTGCGTTTTTTCGCCGCGGTTGGCCGTGATGACAAAAGCGGCCTTTTCCTTGCCGAGCGGGCTGATATCACAGGCGGTAAATTCGACGGCGAAGCGTGTGCCGCCCATATTGAGATCGGCCAGCTGCTTTTCCATTTCGGCGCTGAAGACGCGGGAAAGGGCGAGGCGGGCCTTGGACAGTTTCTCCGCGGCTTCTTCCCAGATGCTCCGCAGTTTTTTCTCTTCCCGCTCAAGATCGAAGATCATCCCGTCGATGTCGGAGAAATTCTGCAGCTGCTCCTCGATCTGGGCGAGCTTTTCCAGCATTTCCTCGGTGGTGGCTCCGTATTTGCGGCTGAGACGCTTGATAAGATCCAGACGTTCTTCTACTTCATCCAGACGGCTCTCATCCGTGGGCATACCGGCGTGGATATCGCGCAGGGTCTCGCCGATGTCCTCAAGCTCGTAGAAGGCATTCTCGAGCCTCTCTGAAAGAGAGGACAGGCGTTCGTCGAAGGAGGCGATCTCCTTGAGCGAACGGGAGGCATCCTTGACCAGCTGGGTGGCGGAGGGGGAGGCGCCGTAGATATTATCATAGGCGTTTTCCAGCCGCCCGGTGATCTTTTCGGCGTTACGGTAGAGCGTGCGTTCCGCCTGCAGTTCTTCTTCCTCACCGGCCTTCAGATGCGCGGCCGCAAGTTCTTTTTTCTGGTATTTGAGGAATTCGATCCTCTCTTCCTTTTCCAGATTCATCTTGCGGGCCTTCTGAAGGTGGAGCGCGGTGTCATGCCAGGAGGTATAGGCATTTTGGACATCCTGTACCAGACGGAAGTGCTTTTCACCGCCGTACTGATCCAGATAGCCGAGATGATTTTTGTCATCCATCAGCGACTGATGCGCGTGCTGACCGTGAAGATCGAGAAGATGCTGTGTCAGTTCCTGATACTGGCTGAGCTGCCAGGTGAGGCCATCGACACGGCAGACACTGCGGCCGGATTCCGTGATCTCACGGCTGAGCGTGATCTCGTCTTCTTCAGGAGCCGCTTCGACCGAAGCAAGATATTCGACCGCGGCGGGACAATCCGTCAGCGAAAAAACGCCTTCAACAAAGGCGCGTTTTTCTCCGGCGCGGATCAGTTCCTTACTGCTCTTTCCGCCAAGCAGAAGACTGATGGAATCGATGAGCAGGGATTTACCGGCACCGGTCTCGCCTGTGAAGACGTGAAGACCGTTTGAAAACTCGATGCGTGTGGTATCGATGAGCGCGATGTTTTTAACGGATAATGAGATGAGCATTAATTGATGATCTCCTTAAAACGCGCGACAACCTGAGGGGCTTCGTCATTGTTGCGAACGATCACGAGAATGGTATTATCGCCCGCCATGGTGCCGAGGATCTCGGGCAGGTGCATGCTGTCGATGGCTTCGGCGGCGGCGTTGGCGCTGCCGGCCAGCGTGTGCAGCACGATGATATTATTGGCATAGGAGACAGAAAGGACACTGTCGATAAAGATACGGACAAAACGATCGTTCATGCGATTACTGTCCGCGCTCTCACTTGTGGCGTATTTGTAGCCGCCTTCGCCGTTTCCGATCTTGATGATGTTCAATTCGCGGATATCACGGGAGATGGTGGCCTGTGTGACCTTGATGCCGTTGGCGACAAGCTCACGGGCAAGTTCATCCTGGGTCTCGACATTCATGTGATTGATGATATCCAGGATCATCGTCTGACGCGCGTTTTTCATGGTTCATACTCCGGTTTTCCAAGATTGGCGGAAATCGATCCCGCCGACACGATAATCATAGCAAAAAAATGTATAGAATACAAGGGTTATACGGATCGAAATGTATAAAGACGGCTCAAAAAATGTATATTTGTCGTTTTTAAGGGGATCATGGATGTATAAACCGCGAGGGGAACGGCGGATATACATTGCAGGCATGAAAATATGCAATCTCAAAGTATGAAAAAAGAAGAGAAATGCTTTGACGGAAACGATTACGGATGCTATAATAAAGCATATTTTACTTGACAGGAGAAACGAGCATGAAGTTTTATGAGCCCAAGATCAAAAAAACTGTACTTGGACCCGCAAAGTGCGCCGTTGATATCGGTGACGGCAGTGAACGCGGTTTTTATGTCAAACAGGATTACATCCTTTCAAAAATGGGCCGTCCGCACCGCGCGGTGAATCTGATGTACTGCTATTATCCTTTCGACAAGGAATGGCCGAACCGTGTGAGCGATGTGGTGAAGCCGGACCCGAGCATGCTCAGCTGGCCTTATCCTTATGATGATTATTTCCCCTTTGTGGGTGATGAACCGCTGAAGTGCATTGAGGATGTGCGCCGCGCCGGTCAGGATGCCATTCTGACGCTGACCTGCGACTGCGCGGTGACGGATGACATGATCATCGAGATCGCGAATAAGCTGCGTCCCTACGGCCGCCTGATGCTGCGTCTGAATCACGAATGCACCGGCAGCTGGTTCTCCTTCAACCGACGTTATTCCTATCAGCAGGTGGCGGATTTCTTTGTACGCTTCAAGGGGATCTTCGCGAAGCACGCGCCCAATGTACGCGTGATCCTTTGCGCCGGCTGCGTGACCGGGGAAGGCAAGCTGGAAAAGGAAGAGGAATTCACGAAAGCCTATCAGGTCGCGGATATCTGGTCGCTGGATCATTATCCGTCTCTGAACTGGGGCTGGCCGCGTGAAGTGGCGGATGATGACAACAACAGTCACAAATGCAATCCGCCGGAATCCGTGTTTTAGAATGCCATGGCCAGTCAGAAGCGCATGGTGGAAGTGAACGGCGGCGAAAAGAAGCCCTTCCAGATCTGTGAATACAACGAGGACGGCGATGTGACCGGCGCTTATCGTCAGGCGGAACGCGTCAAGTATTTCTACGATATGATCGAAGAAAAGGGCGGCGACTGGTTCAACGGGATCACCATGTATCAGTTCCGCGATGACGGACGCCTGGGCCTGGAGATCACCGATCCCAGCAATAAGGAATGCGGTATCGAACAGCCGCTGATGAAGGTGTATCGTGATATCATTCACAGGGATCACTTTATGCCGCTTCAGAAGGAAACAGAAGCCGCGAGCCTGCCCTGCACTCTGCGCTGGGGCGGATCCGAGGATGCCGAAGGCATCGCGATGGAGATCGAGTTTGAAAAGAATCCGGCGTTCTGCGAACTGTATTATCCCGACAGTCTGGTGCCGATGGATCTTGTGCTGGAGATCAACGGACGCTGGTTCCGCAAGGCTCCCGGTGTGAACTTCACAGATCTCATGTCCGCCTTCTTTGAGAAGCCGCTGACGGAAGCAAAGACCCTTCCGCTGCGAATTTTCGCTCTGCCTGCTGACGGTAAGAACCCGGTGACTGAAGCGGCGGACTGGGATGTCAACTATGTGACCACCATTCACGAACTGCCGAATCTGCGCCTGCGCTATACGCCGGTGATGGATCGGTAAGTCAGTACCTTGTAAGAAAAGCAACAGTCTCCGCGCAGGCTGCTGCTTTTTTGTTCGGAAAGGACAGAGAACGATATGCGAAATGAATTTCAGGATCTGACTGTAACGGAGATCGGGCGGCTGCCCGGAAGAACCTTTACGACGATCTATCCGGACGCGCAAAGCGCGATGAAGGGCGAAGATGAAAGCTGCTATACGTGTTCGCTGAACGGCGAATGGTCACTGAAATGGTACGCCTCCTATAAGGATCAGAGCGTCGCGCCGGATAAGGCCGGAACGATCACCGTGCCCGGCGTGATGGAGCTGCAGGGATACGGAAAACCGCAGTATACCAATGTGAATTATCCGATCCCGTATGATCCGCCGTATATTCCGGATGATACGCCGCTGGGTGTGTATGAACGGGCAGTGGATCTGCCGGAGACATTTGAAGGGCGCCGGATCGTGATCGGCTTTGAGGGTGTTTCCAGCTGCTTCTATGTGTATGTGAACGGCATGATGTGCGGTTTTTCGAAAGGGCCGCATCTGCCCGCTGAATTTGATATCACCGACGCGCTGAAGGGGAAACTGCATTTTGATCTGCGTGTGGATGTTTATAAATGGAGCGACGGCACGTACCTGGAGGATCAGGATATGTGGCGCTTTGGCGGCATCTTCCGGGATGTTATGGTGTACGCGTTTGGTGAGAAGCGCATCCTTGATATCCGGGTGGCGGCAAAGCCGGACAGCGTTTATACGGGCGGCACGGTCAGCTGCCGGGTGAAAACGGAAAACACGGAACAGGTGTCCTTTGCGGTTTTCGATCCGGAGGGAAATGAACTGACACGGCAGGACGCGCCGGTCATAAACGGGGAAGCCGTGCTGGAGGTCCGGATCGAAAAGATCGAGATGTGGACGGCAGAGACACCGGCGCTGTACAAGATGCTTGTATCGATCGAGGGTCAGGCGCAGGCTGTAGCGTTTGGCTTCAAGGAAGTGAAGATCCGGGACGGTGTTTTCAGGATCAACGGAAAGACCGTGAAGCTGAAGGGCGTGAATCATCATGATACGAATCCGACGACCGGTTACGCGCTGACGAAGGAAGATATGCTGCAGGATGTGCTGCTGATGAAACGGCACAATATCAACTGTGTGCGCACCAGCCATTATCCGCCACAGCGTTATTTCCTGGACCTGTGCGACAGGTATGGGCTTTATGTGGTAGACGAAACGGACATCGAAACGCACGGCGTATGCATGTTCAGCGAAGAAGGAATGGATCTGATTGCCAGGGACGCGGCGTTTGAAAAGCAGTTCGTCGACCGCGGAACAAGAATGATCGCGCGGGATATCAACCACGCTTCGATCATCATGTGGTCACTTGGCAATGAATCCGGTTACGGACGAAATCATGTGATGATGGCCGAAAAAATGCGGGCAATGGACGACAGCCGCCCCATTCATTATGAGGGCGACCGGGAAGCGGTGACATCCGATGTGTATTCAAGGATGTACGCTTCGCCCGCCGAAATGCAGGCATATATCGATAAGAAACCCGAAAAACCGTTCTTCCTGTGCGAATACGCACACGCGATGGGACAGGGCCCCGGCGGCCTTCGCGATTACTGGAATCTGATCGATTCCTCCGTCTACCTGATGGGCGGATGTGTCTGGGAATGGGCGGATCACGGCCTGCTGACGGAGCGGAACGGACAAAAGGTGTATCTGTACGGCGGAGATTTTGGCGAGTGGCCGCATGACGGCTGCTTCTGCGTGGACGCGCTGGTGCTGCCGGACCGGACGCCGCACAGCGGCCTCAAGGCATACAAACAGGTGCTGAGACCGATCCGCTGCGCCTTTGATGAAGAGACCGCCACGCTTTCTGTGGAAAACCGGTATGATTTTCTGAGCCTTTCCGCGCTGAAGGTGCAGATGAAGATCACCTGTCAGGGCGAGACCTGTATGGAAGGGCAGTTGCTGTTCTTTGCCGTGCCGCATGAAAAGGAGCAGGTCCGTATCCCATTCGGTGAGTATCCGGCCGGTTCCGTGATGACACTGACCTTTATGCTGAAGGAGGATACAAGCTGGGCTGAGGCCGGATATCCGGTGGGCGTGGAACAGTTTGTGTTAAATAAGGGATATGTCGTAAAAGCAGAGGAATATCCTGAGGCTGAGATCAGAGCAGAAAAGAATGATCGAACCATCAAAGTCACAGTGGGCGAAAAAACGGTGATCTTTGATGAATACGGCATCCGTCAGATCATGAACGGCGGGAATAAACTGCTGACAGCGCCGCTTCGCGTGAATCTTTGGCGCGCGCTTACGGATAATGACAGAGGCTTTTCTCATATCGATCACAGGTGGTATGGGCTGGGGCTTGATAAGCTCTGCGAACGCGCGGAGAAAATGGAATGCGATGAAGGGAATGAACGCGTGACGGTGAAGATCTCTTCCGTGATCTCGACAAAGGCAAGGCCGCCGTTCATGCGCTTTGAGCAGGAATGGACGGTGGAAAAGGACGGGCAACTGACCGCGCTGTTTGGCTATGAGCCGCTGAGAAAGATCGATTTTTATCTGCCGCGGCTGGGCGTGATGTTCGGCATGCCGGAAGGCTATGAGAATCTGCGCTGGCAGGGAAGAGGCCCGGGTGAAAGCTATCCTGATAAGAAGGACTGCGCGATGCTGGGCAACTGGGAATGCAGTGTGGATGATACGCATGAGGTATACGTACGTCCTCAGGAGAACGGCGCGCATGAGGATACGGAGCGGCTGGAGATCCTGAATGAAAAGCATGAAGGATTGCTTATTGAGGGCGAGAAATTCTCTTTCACAGCGCATCACTACACGCATGATGATCTGCATCGCGCGGAGCATACGGATGAGCTGATCCGCAGGAAGGAGATCACAGTATCTCTGGACGGCGCGATGGGCGCGATTGGAAGCAACAGCTGCGGGCCGGAACCGTTTGACAAGTACAGGCTGTATCTGAATGAGAAAAAGCAATATCGGTTCACATTCCGGGTGATCGGGTAAAAATCAAAGAACATAAAAACAGGCTGTCCGGGCGGACAGCCTGTTTAAGTGGAGAAAATCAATAAACGTGCTTGTAGGTGCGGGGGAACTGCAGGACATCACGGATGTTGCCGATGCCGGTGACATACATGACCATGCGGTCGAAACCAAGGCCGAAACCGCTGTGCTCGACGGTGCCGTACTTGCGGGTGTCGAGGTAGTTGCGGTAGTTTTCAAGCGGCATTCCGCGGCTGACCATGGCATCGGTCAGCTTCTGAAGATCGGTCTCGCGCTCGCTGCAGCCGATGATCTCACCGATCATGGGGACGAGCAGGTCGGTAGCGGCGACCGTCTTTCCATCGGGATTCTGCTTCATGTAGAAGGACTTGATATCCTTGGGATAGTTGACGACGAAGACCGGCTTCTTGAAGTATTCATCGGTGAGATAGCGTTCATGCTCGCTCTGAAGATCGACACCCCAGGAAACGGGATATTCGAACTTCTTGCCGCACTTCTGAAGCAGTTCGATCGCGTCGGTGTAATCGAGCTGGACGAAATCATTGCTGACAACATTGGTGAGCTTATCGATAAGGCCCTTTTCGATGAATTTATCACAGAAGGCCAGTTCATCCTGACAATGCTCCATGACATAGCGGATGATGTACTTGATGAATTCTTCGGCGATGCCGATGATATCGTGGATATCCGCGAAGCAGACTTCGGGCTCAACGTGCCAGAACTCTGCCACGTGACGGGTGGTGCCGCTCTTTTCAGCGCGGAAGGTGGGGCCGAAGGTGTAGATGCGTCCCGCGCCGCCGATACAGGCCATTTCGCCCTCAAGCTGGCAGGAGACGGAAAGACCGGCCTTCTTGCCGAAGAAATCGTTCTCGTAATATTCCTGCTCGGTCTTCTCGGCAGCGTTCCAGGGCTGAGTGGTGATGCGGAACATTTCGCCCGCGCCCTCGCAGTCACTGTCCGTGATGATGGGGGTGTGGACGTAGGTGTAGCCGTGGGAGTGGAAATACTCATGCACCGCGAAAGCAAGGGAGCTGCGGATGGCCATACAGGCCTTCATTTTATTGGTACGGGTGCGCAGATGCGGAATGGTGCGCAGGAATTCATCGCTGGCGCGCTTCTTC
This sequence comes from uncultured Clostridia bacterium, assembly GCA_937907055.1. GTDB lineage: Bacteria > Bacillota > Clostridia > Christensenellales > Aristaeellaceae > ZC3RG03. The sequence goes on from CALCTW010000069.1 coordinate 16,000, forward strand.
TGCAGGGGGTAATCCGCGGGGCATTCGCCCAGAAGAACGAGATCGGTGGTCTCCAGCTCGATGTCGTTGCGCTCGCTCTCAACAAGGAGGCCGGTCGCCTTGACACTGCAGCCGAGGGTCATGCAGGGCTTGACAACGGAATTGTACGCTTCTTCGGAAAGCTTTTCCTGATGAATGGTGAGCTGAAGGTTGCGGGTGACGGTGGTGCCGTCGTTGAGCTGAATGAAAGTCATGGGCTTGACATCGGCACTGGTGCGGACCCAGCCGCAGACGGTGACTTCCTTGCCGATGTATTCGGCGCTGTGATCAAACAGCGCTTTGATATCGGTATGCTGCATTTAAAACACGACCTTTCAAAAGAACTAAGGAACGATAGAAGGAATCAGGCACCCAGCATGGCGGCACCGATAATGCCGGCGTCATTGCCGAGGGTGGCCAGTTTGACCTCGGGATAGGGGAGAGACTTGTAAAGCTGAAGCTCGGGCAGATGCTTATTGACAGCATCGATCAGGAACTGACCGGCGTGGCTGACACCGCCGCCGAGCACGATGACTTCGGGGTCGATCGTGGCGACGATGTTATTGATCAGCATGGCGAGGTAGGTGGCGTACTGATCGAAAACGATCTCCGCAAGGGGATCACCGGCCTTGGCGGCATCGATGACGATCTTGGCGTTGATACGGTCGATATCGCCCTTGGCATCGCGCAGGATCTGATTATCGGGATTGCGCTGACAGGCTTCCTTGGCCATGCGGATGATGGCGGTGGCACTGCAATAGCGTTCGGCGCAGCCCTTGTTGCCGCAGGTGCAGGGAACACCATCCGCGACGATGGTCATATGACCGATCTCGCTGCCAATGCCGTGGAAGCCGCTCCAGGGCTTGCCGTTGATGATGATGCCGCCGCCGACACCGGTGCCCAGCGTGATGAAGACGCTGCTTTCGGCGCCCTTGCTGATACCGGCCATGTTCTCGGCAAAACCGGCGACTGTGGCGTCGTTATCGATGAAGATGGGCTTGTTGTAGTACTTGCGAAGCTCCGCGCCCAGCGGGATATCGCGCCAGCCGGTGCCGAGATTGGTGCAGAAGACGACGGATTCGGTCTTCGCGTCACCGAGACCGGGAATGCCGATGCCGATGGAGTTGATGTCATCTTCGGTCATGTTCAGCTTCTTCAGGATGTTTTCGATGCACCAGGCCATGTCCTTCACGATGCTCTGATAAGGACGGTGAGCCAGTGTTTTGGTGGAGAAAGTTTCGAGGATGTGACCCTCGGAATCAACGGCGCCGACTGCGATATTGGTGCCGCCAAGATCGATACCGATATTAATCATACGGATGGCCTCCTGATCATAAATGTGGACAGATGTGGTTATAGGGGGTTATATGCAGGGACGGAAGATCATTCCTGATGTCCGCCCATCATCATTTCGGTAAGACGACGGTCGAGCTCCTTCGCGGCGCTGTAGCCCATCTGCTTCAGGCTGAAGTTACGGGCGGCAACCTCCACGATAATGGCCATGTTGCGTCCGGGACGAACAGGCATGACGATCTGCGGAACGCGGACATCCATGATGGTGGTGAAATCCTCGCTCAGACCCAGACGGTCATAGGCTTTTGTCTCCTTCCAGGGCTCCAGATGCATGACAAGATCGATGGAGCGGGAGGTGAGGACAGCGCTGACACCGTACATGGCTTTGATATCGATGATACCGATACCGCGGATCTCCATGAAGTGACGGATGTTTTCAGGGCTCTGACCGACAAGGCGGTTATCGGTAACGCGGCAGATATCGACAACATCATCCGCGACCAGCTGGTGCCCGCGCTTGACAAGCTCGAGCGCGGTCTCGCTCTTACCCACGCCGCTTTCGCCTGTGATCAGCACGCCGACACCGTAAACATCTACCAGCACGCCGTGCAGGGTGGAACGGGGAGCAAGCTCACGCCCCAGATAATTGATGCAGCGGACAAAGAACTTGGTGGTCACGATCTCGGTGGTGAGAACAGGGACATCATGCTCCCTGGCCTTGATCAGCAACTCCTCCGGCGGACGAAGGCCGCGGCAGATAATGATACAGGGCATGGAGTAATCGAAAAAGCGATCGAGCCGTTCATTCCGGACTTCATCTGAAAGAGCGTCAAGATAGGCCATTTCAACTTTACCGATGACCTGCGGACGTTCATGCGCGAAGTAATCGAAATACCCGACGAACTGAAGACCGGGACGATTGAGCTCATTGGAGCGAATATCCCAGTTGTTATTGGACGTGGGGGAAAGAACGGTCAGATCGAGGGCTTTGATGAACTTTTCGCCATTGATCATTTCAGTCACCTCAAAATGATTTGTTACAGATAAGTATTATAGCGCAACCGGCCGGAAAGTACAAATGAATTTTCTGTATGAGAATATGTGAAGAGAAGCAGCGCGGATCACTCTTCTTTGGCGGGGGCGGGGACAAATTCCTGTACGGCGCCGACACCCTCGACATAAGGATTCAATTTGATATTCTTTGTATCGCGCTGGATGAGCTTGAGAATGGCGGGCGCTTCGGCTTCATTGGCCAGACGGGGCTGGTAATTGCTGTAGCCGGCTTCGGTGGCGGTGGCGGAGAAAGCAGGGTAAATGGTGAGGGTATAGCCGAGATAGGTGTTATCTTCGGCGAAATCAAACTTGAACTGCATGAGCGCGGTGTATTCGGCGCTGCTGCGATCGGTCTTCTTGATGACCTGATTGCCGCCGAAGCAGCAGTTGCCGAGAGAATAGACGACCGTGCCGGTATTGCGGACCTCCATGCCCTGCAGGACATGCGGATGATTGCCGATCACGATATCCGCGCCGTAGCTTTCAAAAGCATGCGCGAAATCCTCCTGATTGTTATCATGCAGGGGATCGTATTCAACGCCGCCGTGCAGACAGGCGATGATCAGATCACAGCCGGCTTCCCTGAGCTGCGTGAACTGATCACGGTGGACGTTCTTATTGGCCCACCAGTTGCTGATATAAGCCGCGACAAAGCCGATCTTCACGCCGTCCTTTTCGTAGATATAGGTGCCGCAGACCTGATCCCAGGGGGTATTGTATTCATTGATGGGGATATTGACACCGAACCAGCCGACACCGGCGCTCTCAAGCGCGGCGATGGTGTCCTTGGTGCCGTGATCGCCGAAATCCTGCGTGTGATTGTTGGCAAAGGAGACCGCCTCGACAGAAGAGGAGGTGAGGATATTGACATATTCGGAGGGGGCGCGGAAGCAGTAGGTCTTGTTGGCCATATCCGCCGCGCTGTCAGAAAACACGCCTTCCAGATTGATGATCGTGAGATCGTCCTGCTCAAAGATCTGCTTTAAATTAGCAAAGGGGTATTCATAACCGTATTCATCGACATATGCCCAGAAGGAGAGCGGGCTGTCGACCAGTTTTTTATCGCAGCCGAGCGTGCAATCGCCCGTGAAGGTGATGACGACGGATTTGGACGCTTCGGTCACCTGACCGGAGACGGCTTCTTCGGCATGACCGGCGAGAGAAAAACAGAGAATGAATACGATCAGGAAAGCAAGTACTTTACGCATAAAAGTCCTCCTATATGAACCGCTTCATCATATCGGAAAACAGAAGTTTCGTCAAGAATACGGAGAGAGCGAAAAGAGGCCGGCGGGGCTGAAAAACAGGATTCGGAAGCGCTTCACAGGGTGAAATGTAAAATTTCATCTTTTTGTAATATTTAATTGAAATGCGGGAACGGATTTGCTATTATATATGATGAAAAATATTGACGGAGTGAGTAAGTATGCTGCAGAGTTTACTGGACACATTTCTTTCTTCCATTAAGGATATATTGATCTACGGCGCGATCCTGCTGGTGATGGTGATCGGCCTTGTAAAGTGTGTTTTTCCGGTTCGGAAGATCTCGCGTCAGCTGAAGAACGCGGTGAAGAAGATCGAGAATGAGGCGACCGGGAACACCATCTCGACCGGGAAGCCGGTCTGGCAGGATGAGAACTTTCTGGGCAAGCGGATGCAGTGCGCGTGGCACCGTTTTCTGTGCAACGCGAAGCAGCTGGATGCCCGCGGACTGACATGCAATGTGGCGGATTACATCAATGACGATACGACGATCTACGCGGTGGGGCATGTGCAGCTGAGCGAGGTGATCCCGGGACTGCTGACTTCTTTAGGTATTCTGGGTACCTTTATCGGTCTGGTGAGCGGTCTTTCCGGATTGGACCTGAGCGACAGCACGCAGATGGTGAAGGATGTGTCTCGCATGATCTCGGGCATGACCTTCGCCTTTACGACTTCGATCGTGGGTGTGGCGTGTTCGCTGTTCTTCAATATCTTCTGCCGTTCTGTTTCCGGCAGAGCGATCAACGCGCTGGATGACTTCCAGGACACGTTCTCCGATATCGTGATGCACAGACCGGTGGATGACTCCGTGCGGATGATCATCCAGCAGGAGGATCAGACATTGCTGCTGCGCCATACGATGAATGAATTTTCCACCCGTGTGACGGACGGCGTGAAGGCAGCAGTGGAGCAGAGCATGGTGCCGGTGACACAGGCGATGAACAACTTTATCGTGGATCAGGCACAGAATCAACTGCAGAGCCTGCAGTTGATCACAGACCGCTTTGTGCAGCAGATGACGGCTTCGATGGGCAACGAACTGGTGCAGCTGGGATCCGTGCTTTCAAAGACTATGCAGAGCCAGCAGGTGTCGCTGGATATGCTGAACGGATCGCTGAACAACGCGTCCGGCTTGCTGAATGGCATGACACAGATGCAGAATATGATGGAGCGCTTCTCTGTGCGGCTGAGTGATCTGCTGCAGAACAGCGATGAACAGCGCAAGGAGAATGATGAATTCCTGCTGCATGGTTCACAGGTGCTGAACGGAATGATCACCGCCGCGGGACAGCAGGGCGATCTGATCGCTTCTCTTTCCGATCATCAGCGCGCGCTGCAGAACTCCATGCGCGATTACGCGGACTGGTCCGGCCGTGTGTCTGTGGCGCTGCAGAATCAGACGGGCACCATGGCGCAGAACGCCGAAATGATGCAGAATTCGATGAACGAAGCGGCCAATCATCTGAAGAGCGCCTATACGGATTTTGTTTCTTCCTTCTCGATCGGCATGAGCAACTCGCTGACGGCGTTTGATACCAATATGCGCGGCCTGATCAACGTACTGGGCAGCAAGCTGGATACCTTTGAACAGGTGCTGCAGAACCATGGAATGGATAAGCGCCAGTATGACGAACTGACCCGTGACTTTGTGAGCGCGGTGTCGAAGATGCAGAGCGCGCTGGCGGACTTTACAAGCGGCGTGACACAGATGAACGCAAACAGCGGCAACTGAGCGGAGGAGAGGATCGATGCGTAATACGAACCGCGCGAGACGGCCGCGGAATACGGACGGCGGATCGCACTGGATCTCCTACAGCGACCTGATGGCCAGCCTGCTGATCGTGTTTGTGCTGGCGGTCGTCGTGTGTGTCTATCAGCTGAGCATGCTGCAGGATCAGGTGGAGAACCAGAGGGTGATCCTGGTGGATAAGGAACAGCAGCTGGAGGAGACCAAGATCATCATTCTGGGTCAGACAGCGAGCCTGGAGGCATACAGGATCCAGCTGGATGAAAAGCAGAATGAACTGGACGAGATGAGCGCGCAGCTGGAAAGCAAAAGCCAGAACCTGATCATCACGCAGAACGCGCTGGATGAGAAGGAAGCGGAGATCATCATCCTGCTGGCGCAGGTGCAGAGCCAGCAAAGCGAACTGGAAAAGAAGGAACTGCAGCTGCAAAAGCTGATCGGCGTGAAGCCGAGCATTATCGAGGACCTGAACACCGCGCTGGCAAAGGCGAACCTGAAAGCGACGGTGGACGAGAACACCGGCGATATCGTGTTGGAATCCTCCGTGCTTTTTGACAGAAACGCGTATACGATCAAGGACGACGGTCAGGAACTGCTGGGACGGTTCCTGCCGGTGTACCTCGGTGTGCTGATGAGCGATAAATACGCGGATTATATCGGCGAGATCATTATTGAAGGTCATACCGATTCCTCGGGCGGATACATGACCAACATGCGGCTTTCGCAGAACCGCGCGACCGCGGTGGCGGAATACACGATGAACCTGCCTTATTTGGCAAACGACAGCAAACGGATGGAGAAATTCAGAGATCTGATCACGGTGACCGGCCGTTCTTATTCGGATCTGGTGTATGTGAACGGCGTGGAGGATAAGGAAGCAAGCCGACGCGTGGTTTTCAAGTTCAGACTGAAGGATGCTGAGATGATCGAAGAGATGCAGCGGCTGCTGTCTTCCTTCGGGAACTGAGGAAGCGATTGAAGAAAAAAGGCTTGAGACTGAAGATCATAACGGTGATACTGGTGTTGTGTACGATCGGCCTGCTTGGCGTGATCGTATATCAGGGCGTGAATTCGCGGATCGGGATCGAATGTATCTCCTGTGAACGGTACAGCGCGCAAGATGCGCGGTTCGCGGATCAGTATTACGCGGTATGCGACGCGCTGGCCAACAAGGCTGTGCCGGGGATTGTTTACCGGCAGGAAGAACCGGCTGACGCGAAGGACTATTGCTTCACGGTGTATACCTTCGAGCTGAAAAACACAGGCCTCGCGGCGGCTGAAACGCTGGAGGCGAAGATTTCGGCAAGACCGGAGGATATCCTGATGCATCAGGGTGAGAAGGAAACGGTGGTGCAGCCGGGCGGAACTGCGCAGCTGACAGTGGTACTGTTTTCACAGAATGGAAGCACAGAAGAACGTGAATTCAGCTTTACGTATTACCTGTGGGGAACAAAGCAGGAGGTTAAATATCGTTATGCGAGATAAAATGCTGAAGGGCACAGCGCTGCTGCTGGCGCTGCTTCTGATGATCCCGTGCGTGATGGCGGAAGAAAGCGGAAAACAGGAGGAAGACATGGAAAACACGAATGTACCGGCGTATGAGTTCCCGAAAGGGTTTTGCTATGTGAGTGATGTGATCCCGGACGTGATCATTGAGATGCGCTACGCGACGGATTATAACTTTACAGGTAAAGTAGTGGATGGCTACGAAGGCAATTTCGCGATCATGACCATTGAAGCCGCGAACGCGCTGAAGGAAGCGGCGGATGAGTTCCGCGAGATGGGCTATACCATCAAGGTGTATGACGCGTACCGTCCGCTGAGCGCTGTGCGCGCGTTTGTGAAATGGAGCGAAAGCCCAAGAGAGACCAGTATGAAGGAGATCTTTTATCCCGAATACGATAACAAAACGCTGCTTGTGGATCAGGGATATATCGCGAGGAATTCCTCACATTGCCGCGGCAGCGCGCTGGATATGACCCTGGTGGACGCGGACGGCAACGAACTGGACATGGGCACCTGCTTTGACTACTTTGGCAATCTGGCATGGCACGGAGCCAAGAAGATCACAGAAGAGCAGACGGCAAACCGTGAACTGCTTTGCAAGGTGATGGAAAAGCACGGCTTCAGACCCTTTGAAAAAGAATGGTGGCATTACCGACTGAGCAATGAACCCTTCTCCACTTCATTTGATTTCCCGGTAAGATAATACAAAGACGGCTAAGCCGTCTTTTTCTATGGACAGGTTCTTTTGGGGGAAAGCGGACTTGTCAAGAACGCGGTGCATTTGTTATAATGAAAACAACCATCATGGGAGGTACTTGTATGATCAAGAGAAGCACCCGGATCACAGCCCTGATCGCGCTGATACTGATGCTGGGGTTGATCGGATCCGCTGCCGCACAGGAAACCGTGCTGAACGGATATGACAAAAAGAACGGATATCAGTATGTGCAATTTGGAACCTATCCTTATGAAGCGAACGGCAACAAAGCGCCGATCCTTTGGCGCGTGCTGACGGCAGATTCCGGAAAGGCTTATATCCTGACCGAATATATCGTGGATTTTTACTATACCCATTGGGACAGTAATAAGTACTATGATATGAAGAACTGGAACAACAGTGATCTGTATCAGTATCTGCAGAATGATTTTACCGCGCGCGCTTTTACGGAAGGCGAGAAGGACGCGCTGATCCGCGATGCTGAGGATGGTTCCCTGGTGGCGGTGCTGCATGTGGAAGAGGCGAGAAACGCGGCTTACGGCTTTGCCGAGAACCGTGACCGTCTGTGCAAGGGCACGCCTTACGCAAAGAACTATACCCTGCAGGTGAACACGGGAACGAAGATCAGAAACTATAACCTGTACACCTACAAGGATGGAAATTCTCCGTGGTTCCTGCGGGAAAAGAGCACGGACTCTCATTCAATGCAGCGTGAGATCCTGAATGAAGGCAAATTCGGAAAAGTGGGATGCACGAACGCGGATGTCGGTATCCGTCCCTGCGCGTGGATCGATCTGAGCAAGCTTGTGATCGAAGGCGGAAGCGGAACAAAGGATGATCCGTATCAGCTGAAGGCGGCGAATGAACCTGCAGCGGCAGAAACACCGCAGCCGGCGGAAAACAAAACGACCGAAGCCCCCGCGGCGACGCCTGCCGAAACGCCTGCTCCGGCCGTGACGGAAACACCGGCCGTGATCACGGAAGCGACCGCTGAACCCACCGCGGAGCCTGCGAAGAGCGAGGGCGGGAAAACGGTCTTTACCGCGGCGGCAGACCCGGCGACGATCCATCCGCTCTTCCCGGCATTGACAGAGGAAGGTTTCCTTCCGGCCGGCGAACCTGAGTTTGTACTTGAGGACGAAGAAAACGGCCTGTGGCTCTATTGCTCGCAGACACTGCGTGTAGAGATCACACGGAAGACCGGTTCTGTGATCCATGAAAAGAAAGAAAAAGTGATCCGCTGGTATGAGGCGCAGATCTATACCCGCGACAACAGTGAAGTATTTGACCTGTACGCGCTGAATGAAGAAAAGTATACCAATATCTATACGCTCGCGCTGGCGGAGGATATGGCCAAACAGCACAAACTCGTATTCAGCCTGAACAGCGACTATTTCATCTATCGTGTGACCCGTGACAAGGAAGAAAGCTATGTTTACCCGATCGGCACAGAGATCCGTGACGGAAACGTGATGTATACGCAGACAAGAAACAGCAAATCCTATGTGTATCCGCCGCTCGATGTGCTGGCGCTGTATCCGGACGGCAATATGCGTGTTTTCCCGAATAAGCTGCTGTATGACAGCGATTATAAGCATGCCTCTGTTGAGTTTGACGGTGTGACCTACAGCTATCAGACGACCAAGGGAATCAAGCTGAACGGACGCCAGCAGGCGGAAAACGCCATGGCGGAGATGATCCTCGCGAGCGGCGCGACGGATACCCTGTGCTTCGGTCCCATTCTGATTCAGAACGGACAGAAGGCCGATACAGGGGAATGGGGGACTTCCCTTAATCCGCGTACGGCGATCGGCATGGTTGAGCCGGGACATTATGTGAGCGTGGTGGTCGAAGGCCGCCTGGGCTCCAAGGGGATCAGCTACGGCACCGACTGCGCATGGCTGGTGGAAAAGATGGCGGAGCTGAACTGCGAGATCGCCTTCAATCTGGACGGCGGCGCGACGACTGCCATGATGTTCATGGGCAAGCAGATCTCTGTTTCCGGCGATTACGGCAATGGACTGAACGAGCGCAAACAGAACGAGCTGCTCGGCATCGGTCACTACATGAATGATATGAACTGATAATAGATAAGGGTAAAGTGAAAGCCTCTGCCTTACGGCAGAGGCTTTTGTGTTAGCGATATGGATATGACGTGTGAGAAAGGACAGGCGGATCAGGCGTTATCCTTCGCGGGAGAAGCATCGGCGTCGCTGCGGAGCAGTGCCTTCGGCGGACGCTTCGGAAGGGCTTTTTTGAGGACAAGGGTGGGTTCTGTGCCCTTTAAAATGCAATCCTCCGTGATGATGCACTTGCTGACATCCTTGCGGCCGGGCAGGGAGAACATGGTCTCCAGCATGGCTTCCTCGATGATGGAGCGCAGACCGCGGGCACCGCACTTGCGCTCGATCGCCTTGGCGGCGATGGCCTTGAGTGATTCGGGGGTAAATTCAAGCTCGATATCGTCAAGACCGAGGAGCCTCATATACTGCTTGGTAAGGGCGTTCTTGGGCTTGCTGAGAATGCTGACAAGCGCTTCTTCATCGAGCGGCTCCAGCGCGGCGGTGATCGGAAGACGACCGACGAATTCGGGGATCAGGCCGTAACGGATGAGATCCTCCGGACGCATCTCCTTGAACGCGCGGGTGCTTTCGTCGCCGAAGGTGCTCTTATCGGTGCCGAAGCCCATCAACTTCTTGCCTGTACGGGCGCTGATGATCTTTTCAAGACCGTCGAAAGCGCCGCCGCAGATGAAGAGGATGTTTGTGGTGTCGATGCGGATGCATTCCTGCTGGGGATGCTTGCGCCCGCCCTGCGGAGGAACGGAAGCGACTGTGCCCTCAAGGATCTTGAGGAGCGCCTGCTGGACACCCTCGCCGCTGACATCACGGGTGATGGACATATTTTCGCTCTTGCGGGCGATCTTGTCGATCTCATCGATATAGATGATGCCGCGTTCTGCCGCGTGAATATCGTTATCGGCAGCCTGAATGAGGCGAAGAAGGATGTTTTCGACATCCTCACCGACATAGCCGGCTTCTGTGAGCGTAGTGGCATCGGCAATGGCGAAGGGGACGTTGAGGGTGCGGGCAAGGGTCTGCGCAAGATACGTTTTACCGCTGCCGGTAGGACCGAGCAGAAGGATGTTGCTCTTCTGGAGCTCCGCGTCGTTATCGTTTTTGGGGGCGTTGATGCGCTTGTAATGGTTGTATACAGCAACGCAGAGCGTGCGCTTGGCCTTTTCCTGACCGACCACATAGTCATCCAGAACGGCCTTCATTTCGGAAGGCAGGGGAAGCTTTTTGCTCTCCTGCGCGGCACGCGCGGCGCGGCGGGCGCCTTTCTTGGCACTGGGGCGGTCGTCGCTGAGGATCTCATAGCAGATCTCAATACAATCGTTGCAGATGAAAACGCCGGGACCCGCTACGAGCTTCTCGACCATATCCGCCGGACGGCCGCAGAAGCTGCAGCGCTGTTTCTGATCGTTATCTTTTGCCATATTATCTCCTAAGGTTATTTGCGCGGCTGGTAGATCTCATCGATGATGCCGTAGGCCAGCGCTTCGTCAGCGGTCATGAAGTGATCACGTTCCGCGTCGGCTTCCAGCTTTTTGAGCGTCTGACCGGTCATTTCAGCCATCATTTTGTTCATCTTTTTCTTGGTCTTGAGCAGCCATTCCGCGTGGATGCTGACATCAGTGGCCTGACCGGACGCGCCGCCGCTGGGCTGATGGATCATGATCTCGGAATTGGGCAGGGCGAGACGCTTGCCCTTTGTGCCGCTCATGAGCAGGAAAGCGCCCATGCTGGCGGCAAGACCGATGCAGACGGTGCGCACATCGCAGTGGATGTACTTCATGGTGTCATAGATGGCCATGCCGGCAGTGACGCTGCCGCCGGGGCTGTTGATGTAGATGCTGATATCGGAATCGGGGTTTTCGCTGTCAAGGAAGAGCAGCTGCGCGACAACGCTGTTGGCAACATTGTCATCGATCGGGCCGCCGAGAAAAATGATACGGTCCTTTAAAAGGCGGGAATAGATATCCATCGCGCGCTCGCCGTTCGCGCTGTGTTCGATCACGTAGGGGATAAGGGACATGTGTTTCTCCTTTCCTGTAAACTTACAGAGGTGTAATGATAAGAATGGCGCTTACATCTTAGATAAGCTGTAAGCGCCGTTCCGGAGAGATGAGATTATTCAGCGTCTTCGCCGGCAGCTTCAACAGCATCGGCAACGGCGTTCACGGTTTCGTTCAGATCGATCTGGGGCTTCTCTTCTTCTTCGGTGACAACAGCGGAAGCCTTGATCATGTCAACGACCTTGCGGATCACAGCGTTCTCCTTCAGGTATTCCATCTGACGATCGTTGAGGGACTTCTTGAAGTCTTCGACTTCGCGGCCGGCACGGTCGGCTTCGTCCTTCACGGCAGCTTCGACTTCTTCGTCGGTGGCTTCGACATTCTCAGCCTTCTTGATGGCTTCGAGAACCAGCTGCATCTTGACACGATTGGTGGCTTCGGTGCGATACATGTCCTTCACCTGATCAACGGTCTGACCGGTGTACTTCATGTAATCTTCGAAGCGCAGACCCTGATAGGCCATACGCATGGTCATTTCACGGATCATGACATCCAGTTCATCTTCGATCATCTGGTTGGGGATGTCGCAGTCGCAGGCATCGACAGCAGCCTGAACGAGGTCATTTTCCATCTGGATATCGCTGTTCTTGTCAGCGGCTTCTTCCAGTTCCTTCACGATGGCGGCCTTGTAGGCGTCAAAGGTGTCGAAATCGGAAACATCGGCAGCGAAATCATCGTTCATTTCGGGCTTGACCTTCACGGTGGCGCTGTTGACCTTTACATGGAAAATGGCATCCTTGCCCTTGAGGTTCTCAGCGTGATATTCCTCAGGGAACTTGACAGCGAGATCCTTCTCTTCGCCGATGTTCATGCCGACCATCTGCGCTTCAAAGCCGGGGATGAAGCTGTTGCTGCCCAGCTCGAGGGTCTGACCCGCGGCGGTACCGCCTTCGAAAGCAACGCCGTCAACGGTGCCGGCATAATCGAGGTTCACGATATCGCCCATCTCCAGCGCGCGGCCCTCGACATCGGCGGTGGTGGTGGCCTTTTCGACATCGCGGTCGATGCGGCGCTGGATCTCTTCATCGGTGACCTTGTGGACGCGCTTGACAGCCTTCAGGCCCTTGTAATCGCCCAGAGTGACATCGGGCTTCACGAAGACCTTGACAGAGAACTGGCAGTTCTTGCCGGAGCCGATCTGCGTCATTTCATCCATTTCGGGACGATCGACAACTTCGAGGTTGTTCTGCTGGATGGCTTCTTCGTAAACGGAGGGGAAGAGGATATCGAGCGCCTCATCATAGAAAACGCCTTCGCCGTAGTACTGTTCGATCAGCTTACGGGGGGCCTTGCCCTTACGGAAGCCGGGGATATTTACACGACCGCGAACTTTCAGATAGGCCTGAGACATAGCCTTATCAAATTCTTCTGCGGCGATATCAAAACTGATCTTGACCTGATTGCCGGAAATCTTCTCAACGTTGCTCATTTGCGGGATTCCTCCATGTGTCATTCAAAAATGAATCTATGTATGTGCCGAGTGCACATCGCATGAAATAATACCATAAAATAATGTAAAAAGCAAGGGAGAAAAAGGGCTGAAAGGCTTTAAACAAAGGAAAATCCGCATATTGCAGAGGTTTTTTTTCAAATCTGAAGTATTGGGCCAGGAGATGAAGCAGATCTCGTGTGATGTCAATGCGGCGATCATGAATATATACGATCGTTTTATATTTGGATACGTTTGGACAAAACGACCGATTAAAAGTGAACAGAAATGAAATGTGACCCAAAGACGAACAATAAGAGCGTATTTGAACGAAATTGTGAAAATAGTTCTTTACAAAAGTGAATGTGTATGCTAATATTTGATTAATTTCATAGCACAAAGGCTGTGACGAAGACGGCTGAGATGCTTTGATTTCAGAGAGCCGGTGGTTGGTGTGAACCGGTATCAACACATTTCAAAAGCCCATCCCTTCTGAGCCGGAACGCTGAAGGCAATGCTGCGTAAGGGTTCCCGTAAGGCTGCGTAAATGCACAGGGCATGTAAGTGTCCGATGAGGTGGCGGTCAACTGACCGCAATTTGAGTGGTACCGCGGATTATCCGTCTCAAAGCTTGTGCTTTGAGATTTA
>CALCTW010000070.1 GCA_937907055.1 uncultured Clostridia bacterium
GGCCATCGGTGAACTTGGTAAGATCAATGGACCGAGATGTTGTAAGCGTGATGCCATGGTTGCATTTAAGAACGGTATTCAGTATATCAATACCCATTATGGAGTGACTCTTGCAATGGAAAAGCCCCAATGTGAATATTCAAGCCGTAACGGACAATGTATCAAAGAAAGATGTCCTTACTATAATTAATTGGGGAAGGAAAGTATGAGTAAATATGAACCTCTATGGAAATATATTAGGGAAGGTAAAAAAGACGCTTATAAAATAACTTATGAAGAGATCCGTAATATCTTGGGATTTGAAATAGATCATTCTTTCTTAACTTTCAAGAAAGAGCTAATCGAATATGGATACGAAGTTAATAAAATATCCATAAAAGAAAAAACAGTAAGTTTTATAAAAATACAATAATAGGATTGGCGGTTTGCCAATCCTATTTCTATTCGTTCACATCTAAAGAAGAAAATATTTTGACATATTCATCTGCTTTAGGTATTACTATCTTTCTAGTATATAAAGCCATTAATTTTGTGATTATTTTTGATCTACTAGAATTCATACCAATATTACCAGCTATACGTATATTACTAAAAGCTCTATATTGAGAACTTAGTTTATTAATTAACTCCTCATCATTTGTATTGAAATATCTATGCATTAGAATATCCCACATTTTTAAACATGTCTTTGAATCTAATGATGTAATCCTTTTTAGTATTACTTTAAGAAGAGGAATCTTAGCAACAAAATGCATAAGTAGATATGATCCACCTAAATCATAGAAACCATTTCCTCTACTTATATCAGCCATATCTATAAGGACTAATTCACCTTCATCATCAACCATTACATTGTTAGGATGGTAATCACCATGAATGCAATGGAACAGTTGTTTGAGCACCGCAAGCTGATTGGGGCACGTTTGGAGTCTGCTATGGAGGATCATGGCGTAACAAAAGCGAAGCTCTGTAAGCAGGCAGGTTTTTCGCGTCCTACACTGGACAAGCTTCTCGCCGGCGAGATCAGTAACAGCAGCAACTTTACCGCTTATATGACCAAGGCATTGACGTCTCTTTCTATGACACCTGATGTATTGTTGAGCGGGTTGCTCAATCCGTACACAAAGATTAAGCTTCTCCGCAGTATATCTCGCACCCAAGCGGAGGAACTCTCTGAAAAGGTGGGCATCACGGTTGAGCGTTTTCGGGAAATCGAAAACGGAGGTGAGGCAACCAACGCCGAACTGTGTGACATTGCGATCCTTCTTGGTACTGGTGTCGATGATTTGCTTGGTGAAAATCCCTTCTGCACCCAGATTGCAACCATGGACGACTTCCTGGAGGATGATGACGAGAATCAGATTTCTGGTTTCTGGGGACATGTGGGAATCCTCCAAAAGGGTTCAAGTGAATACAGTTGGTACCCAATCAGCGCAGCTGCCTATAGGAGAGTTCATGAACAGATGAGGAATGAACGATTGGTCATTCCCTGCATGAACAACACCCTCCTTTATATCAACACAAGTAACATAAAAAGTATCCTCCTATTAGATGAAGCATGTGATCAACCTGGATTCACAAATTGGGATCATACTGTAAGCGAGGGCGAGATTCCCGCGGTCGTGTATGAGTGTTATGAAGATTATCTGTTTGCGGAACATCAAGATGAGACGCCTGACCCGGAACAATACTCACCAAATTTCTGGAAGTGTCTTCAGGAATTCGGAAAGAAGTATAGCTGGGATGACACAACCTTTGGAAAAATCATGGATGCCATATGTATTCACTACGATGATGGCAGTACAACTGAAACAAGCATTGATTATAGTCAGAATGAAACTGTATCCAGTGCAGTTGATATGGCATATAACTACGAGTTCTTTGATGAGAATGATTCCTATATACAGTTTGATGATTTCAATGGTACGAGTGTTTTTGTAAACACTGCTACGATATCATTCATAGAACTTCCTCTGGTTAAGACACAGCGTGCCATCGCTCAAAGTAGTAATGATATCTGATTCAATTACCTTTGACACCATTGACTGAACAGCACCGTATTGTTACCTATCT
This sequence comes from uncultured Clostridia bacterium, assembly GCA_937907055.1. Lineage (GTDB taxonomy): Bacteria > Bacillota > Clostridia > Christensenellales > Aristaeellaceae > ZC3RG03. The sequence continues at coordinate 2,074 of CALCTW010000070.1, forward strand.
GGGGGAATTGCTGCCTCTGTGCGAGAGGTTGAAATATACATGATTGGAGGCTATACCCATGCCAGCTGGTTATATTTACATCATGACGAATCCGTCATTTCCTGAATACGTGAAGATTGGCTATGCCACGGATGTTGAGCAGCGCCTGGATGAATTGAACCGAAGCACTGCTGTGCCATTCGCTTTCCGTATCTATGCTACTTATGAGGTCGATTCAGCTCTTTCTGACAAAAAGCTGCATTCCATTCTGGATAAGCTTGATCCGGACCTCCGCTCTACAGAAGAAGTCAACGGGCGTCGGCGCGTGCGTGAATTCTATGCCATGTCACCGGAGGATGCCTATGATATTCTCGAAGCTATTGCCGAAATCAACGGCTTCACCAAGCGTCTGAAGAAATGGCATGTTACCGCCCAGCAGAAGGCGGACGAAGATCTCGCCAATGATATCCAGAATGAACGCCGAGAGAAGGCAGCCCCCTTTACCTTCACCATGGTTGCCATTGCCGCTGGTGCTGAAATAGAATTCGTATGCCGTGGCAATGAGAACAGCGGTACCAAATGCACTGTTGTGGATGACAAAAAGGTTGAATTCGAAGGCGAGATTTATTCTCTGACCGCTCTGGCCGCCAAACTACTCAACGCGCCAAATCACCACATTCCAGGTCCCAAGTACTTCAAGTATGAGGGCGAATGGCTGAATGACCGTAGACGTAGGATGAATGGGTAACATAACTTAATGGATAAACCAATCTGCATAAACGCTTTGGGGAAACAGAATTAAGCAAGAATGGTTCATTGTGTTTCATCGATAGGCTACTTCTGGAGGAGATATAAATGAATTTCATTAATATGTATTGCGATGAGAGCTGCCATCTGGAACATGATGGCATTAACGTGATGGGGCTAGGAAGTGTCTGGTGCAAAAAAGAAAAGGTCAAAGAAATAAACCATCACATTTGTGAAATAAAGGAATGCAATGGTGTTTCTTGCAATGCCGAGGTAAAGTGGACGAAAATTGGTCCTGTAAAAAACAATTGTATATCGACTTAGTGAACTACTTTTTTGATAATGATGATATGAATTTTCGGGTGCTGATTGTCCCAGACAAATCATGCTTAAACCATGAAAAAATTCTCGCAAACACATGACACTTAGTATTACAAAATGTATTTCGAGATGCTTAAAGTAGTATTTGATCACGGGTATCAGTACAATGTCTTTGTTGATATTACACAGAGAAAACGCCTGAAGAAACAAAGAGAGCAAAAGACCTTGAGGTGTGGTCGAAGTTGATGGGTGGCTGAACCTTTTTCTGAACCTTTTTTAATCATGTTTTATCGCTTTTTATCGTTGTTTATCGTGTGTTTCTAAAATGAGCGATAAAAAGAAGAACCGCCAAACCCTTGAGAAATAAGGGATTTAGCGGTTCTTTTTTGTGGTCGAGGTGACGGGATTCGAACCCACGGCCTTTTGGTCCCGAACCAAACGCGCTACCAAGCTGCGCTACACCTCGATGGAGCCGATAAAGGGACTCGAACCCTTGACCTGCTGATTACGAATCAGCTGCTCTACCAACTGAGCCATATCGGCACTAGTCTTTCGACTGCAACGGTAAGTATACTATAAACAAAGCATTTAGTCAAATGTTATTTTCATAAAAATGTGACGGGAGAAGGTGAGAATGGACAGCAGAACGGTAAAAGTAACGGAAATGCATGGCGTAACGGAGGATGAAGGACGGGGAAGAGATCCGTCGCGAGGTAAAAGTATGGCGGAATTGTCCATAAAAGCGCGATGAAGCAGAGGATGACAAAAAGTAAAAACAGGTGAAAGAGATGATGATGTGATGGGTTGCCTGAAAAAGCACGGAATGAGGCGAAAATGTAAAAACGGAATCTGCCGGTAGAAAAGTCAACAGAAAAGAGAACGATTTACCGGCGGAAAAGGAGCTGAACGGTTGCAATCAGACGGCGTATCCGATAAAATAGAGAGGAAATTGACGAGAGGGAGGAAACGGCGGATGCGGATCATTGTGATCGGCGGCGGCGCGGCCGGACTGGCAGCCGCGATCGGCGCGGCCGGGAAAGGCCGTCAGGTGACGATCCTGGAGAAGGCGATGAAGCCCGGACGCAAGATACTGGCCAGCGGAAATGGGCGCTGCAATCTGATGAATACCGGCGCGCCGCGGTACTTCGGCGGAGAAAAGTTTGCCTGTACTGTGCTGAAACAACATGACGGCATGGTGAAGGGAATGTTTGAAAAATGGGGCCTGAGCCTGTATGAAGAGGAAAGCGGCAGGGTCTATCCGGCTTGTTCTCAGGCATCCGCGGTGCTGGATGTGCTGCTGGCGGAGGCTGCCGGGCGAGGCGTGACGATCCGTTGCGGCGCGGAAGTGAAGGATATACGGCCGGAAGGGCAGGGATACCGCGTGTATTGCGGGGATGAAGAAGCGGTGTATGCCGATAAAGTGATCCTGACCTGCGGCGGAATGGCCGGCCTGAACCTGGGGCATGACGGCACGCCTTACGGGCTGTATGCCCGGCTGGGACATCGGGTGATCGCGCCGAAACCGGCGTTGACCGGGATCGAGACGGAGAAGGCCGCGATCCGGGGACTGAGCGGACTGAGGTGCAACGCGATCCTGCGGCTGTGCGTCGGAAATGAAGTGAAGGACGCGGCGGCAGGGGAAGCCCTGTTTACCGATTATGGGATCAGCGGTGTGTGCGCCATGCAGCTGAGCGCCGCGGCGGGGAAAGAGATCCATCACGCGCCGGTCATCAAGGTGGATTTTTCACCGATGATGGGGATCACGGAAAGAGCGTATACGCATTATTTGCCGCCGTTTGAAAAGGCAGATGCGCATAAAGAGGAGGCGGAGAAGCTGATACGTGCGCGGATGGAAAGATTGCCGCGAGAGCGGCTGCTGACCGGTCTGCTGCCGGCGCTGCTGGCGAAAAAGGTGGCGGATGTGCGCCCGGAGAAACTGGCGGGCATGCTGACGGCATACCCGCTGCCGGTAACCGGAATACGCGGATTTGAGCACGCGCAGGTGACGCAGGGCGGACTGGATACCGCGCAATTTGATACGGAAACAATGGAAAGCCGTCTGCGTGCCGGATTGTACGCGGCGGGAGAAGTGCTGAATGTGGACGGCGACTGCGGAGGCTTTAATCTGCAATTCGCGTTCCTCTCGGGGTATATTGCCGGACAGAATGCCGCAAAAAGGATGGAATAAAGGATGAAGAAAAAGGGTGGCAGCCTGCTGATCATGATCTTGTTTGTGGCGGTGATCGCCGTACTGGCCATGTTTATTATCCGGTATATTGACGGAGAAATCGCCGTGAAGGAAAAGATGCTGTCCGATGTGACAAACAATCTGAACGGACTGGAAACACGGGAGAGTCAGGTGACCGCGGAGATCAAACGGCTGGATGAAGGAAAATATCTGGTTGCGAAGGCGCGCGAATATGACTACGTGCTGCCGGGAGAGATCGTATTCATCGTGGATGAAGAACTGCTGGAAGACTGAGAGGACGATAAAGATGAAAAAGGCAGTGATCGCGATCGGAAGCAATTCCACGAGGCTGATTGTGGGGGAGTGTACCGATGGTGTGATCCGTGACCGCTATGTGGGACGCGCGGAGACAAAGCTGTTTATGGGGCTGGGGGAAGGAAACGCGCTTTCTTCCGAGGCAATGCTGTATACCGTTGAAAGCCTGGCCGCGCTGAAAGAAGAGGCGCAGCAGCGGGGCGCAGCGGATGTGGATCTGCTGGCGACCAGCGCTACGCGCGACGCGTCCAATGCTGATGTGTTTGAAAAACTGATTTGGGCGCGCACCGGTCTGGAGTTGCGTGTGATCAGCGGTGAGGAAGAAGCAAGATATGCTTTCGGGGGTGCCGCGGGCAATTCTGACTGTATTGTGATGGATATCGGCGGCGGATCGACGGAGTTTTCGCGCGGAAAGAACGGAACGGTATGCTATGCGAGAAGTAATCAGGTGGGCGCGTCCCGTTTGCTGAAAATGCAGGATATCACCTGCGGGGAGGACGCGGCACAGGTGACGGAAGCGGCAAAGGCGATCCTGCTGCCGGCGGTGACGGAATTGAAAGCGTATGGCCGTCCGGAGAGGCTGATCGGGATCGGCGGAAGCTGTACGACCGCGGTGGCGATCATGCAGGGGGCATACCTGGGATCGGATAACACAGACTATCATGAACTGAAACGGGATGAAGTGGAGCGCCAGCTGACAATGCTGGCCGGAATGACGCCGGAGGAACGAAAGTAGGTAAAAGGCCTGCCCGAAACCAGAGTGAAGCATATGCCGCACGGACTGTGCATCCTGCTGGCGGCGATGGAGCTGCTGGAGGAAGACCGGATCTATGTGACCGGAAGGACGATTTTGGACGGATACCTGCTTTTCGGCGAATAAATGAAGAATAAAATGCACGCTTCCGCGGAAAATGTGTCCGCGGAAGCGTGCATTTTTGCGAATGAAGATAGATAAACATGGCAAGAATGCGAACAAAAAGGCGAACAATAGAACTGAAAAGTGAGATCAACGTTCAAAAAGGCAAAAAAGACGTAAAAAAGTGAAAAAAAGATGAAAAAAGGTGTTGACGGAGAGGAGGGGAGCGTGTTATTATAACCGAGCGCTCGAGAGAAGCGCACGGGACCTTGAAAACGATACAGAGAAGAGAAGAAGAAACGACAGTTAATTCTGAGAATGAGTTTTAATTTGGGGCTGGGTAAGACCAGTAAACCAGATTATAAGGATTAAACACAAGAGTTTGATCCTGGCTCAGGACGAACGCTGGCGGCGTGCTTAACACATGCAAGT
>CALCTW010000071.1 GCA_937907055.1 uncultured Clostridia bacterium
CTCGTGTTTCGCGTTACTTCTCCGGGTTTACGGTCGGTTCTCTTTCTGGGTGATCTCGGCCCCGCGGGCGGACGTGCGCTGCTTATGGAATGCGGTGAAAAGCTGCCGTCCGACATTGTACAGATGGCTCACCATGGCCATAGCGGGGTTACCGAGGAAGTTTATCAGAAAATCTCGCCGAAGGCCTGTCTCTGGTGCGCGCCGGACTGGCTTTGGGAGGAAGAGGACATTGAATTTGAAACGGATTCTTGGGGCACACGTCACACCCGCGCGTGGATGGAGAAGCTTGGCGTAAAAGAAAACTATGTGACCAAAGATGGCACGCAATCCATTCCCCTGAAATTTCAATAGCGAAGACATGCAGGCAAACCATACTCAAAGGGAATTTTACGGTATGCCGGCAGCAAAAAACTTGACAGCGCTTCTTTGTGGGTTTATAATGACTTATTCCTATACAGAAAGGATGCGTGCAAATGGGTTTATCTGAATTATTCGGCAGCATGGTTTTTAACGATTCCGTTATGCAGCAGCGGCTGCCGCACGATACCTATCGCGCGCTGAAACGCATACTGCGCGAAGGCGGTTCTCTGGACCGTTCCATCGCGGACATCGTTGCCAATGCCATGAAGGACTGGGCGATCGAAAAAGGTGCGACTCATTTTACTCATTGGTTCCAGCCCATGACAGGCGTTACAGCGGAAAAGCACGACTCGTTTATTCGCACCGTCGGCGACAAGGTCATCATGGAGTTCAGCGGTAAAGAGCTGATAAAGGGCGAACCGGACGCTTCGAGTTTCCCTTCGGGCGGTCTTCGCGCCACGTTTGAAGCGCGCGGCTATACGGCGTGGGATCCCACGTCCTTCGCGTTCATCAAGGATGAAACGCTCTATATCCCCACGGCTTTCTGCTCCTTCGGGGGAGAGGCGCTGGATAAGAAAACGCCCCTTCTGCGCAGCATGGAGGCGGTCAACCGTCAGGCGCTGCGCGTGCTGAAGCTTTTCGGCAACGAGGAAGTCAATCACGTTTATCCCACGGTGGGCCCCGAACAGGAATACTTCCTGGTGGACAAGGCCGTGTATGACAAGCGCCCCGATCTGATGGTTACCGGCCGCACCCTGTTCGGCGCCAAGTCGCCCAAGGGTCAGGAACTGGATGATCACTATTACGGCGCGATCAAGCCCCGCGTGGTCTCCTTCATGCGCGACATGGATGAGGAACTGTGGAAACTGGGCATTCTGGATAAGACCCGCCACAACGAAGCCGCGCCCGCGCAGCACGAGATGGCCCCCATCTTCAGCACGGCCAATATCGCGGCGGATCATAACCAGCTGACCATGGAAACCATGCGCAAGGTGGCGCAGCGCCATGATCTGGTGTGTCTGCTGCATGAAAAGCCTTTTGAAGGCGTGAACGGCAGCGGTAAGCACAATAACTGGTCGCTTTCCACCAATAACGGTCTCAACCTGTTTGAGCCGGGCGACACCCCGTATCAGAACGCGCAGTTCCTGCTGTTCCTGTGCGCCGTGATCAAGGCGGTGGATGAATATCCCGAAATGCTGAGGATCTCTGTGGCCAGCGCGGGCAATGATCACCGCCTGGGCGCCAATGAAGCGCCGCCGGCCATCATGAGCATCTTCCTGGGCGATGAACTGACCGATATTCTGGAAGCGCTGGCCGAAGAAAAGGATTACAGCGCCCACGAGAAGACCGTGATGAAGGTGGGCGTGCATACGATCCCGTATTTCTCCAAGGATACGACCGACCGTAACCGTACTTCTCCCTTTGCCTTCACCGGCAGCAAGTTTGAATTCCGTTCCCCCGGTTCCTCCCAGTCCATCAGCGATGCCAACATCGTGCTGAACACCATTGTGGCGGAGGAACTGTGCCGCTTTGCCGATCAGCTGGAAAACAGCGCGGATTTTGAAAAGGATCTGCACGAGCTGATCTGCACCGTGATCCGTCAGCATAAGCGCATCATCTTCAACGGCAACGGCTACGGCGCCGAATGGCTGGTGGAGGCCGAGCGCCGCGGGCTGAAGAACCTGCCCACCACGCCGGATGCCCTGAAGGAAATGATGGCTGAAAAGAACGTAGCGGTGTTTGAAAAGCACCACGTGTTCTCCGCCACCGAGATGGAGAGCCGCCGCGAGGCCGCGCTGGAGAATTACGCCACCGTGATCCGCATCGAGGCGGATACCATGCTGCGCATGGCGCGTCAGGATATCCTGCCCGCGCTCATCCGCTTCAAGAAGGAAGTGGCCGAGAGCGCCATTGCCCAGCAGAGTGTGATGGAGGAATGCGATCTTTCCGCCGAGAAGGAGCTGCTCCGCCGCCTGTCCGAGGATTCCCGCCGCATCGATGCCGCCAGCAATGAGCTGCGCGATGCCATCAAGGTGATGAAGGCCGGCTCCACGATGGAGGAGAAGGCCACACTTTGCCGTGATGTGATCATCCCCGTGATGGCCGCGCTGCGCGAAGCCGCGGATCATGCCGAGCTGATCTGCAGCAAGGACTGCTGGCCTTATCCCGATTACGGCGATATGCTGTTCAGCGTCAAGTAAGCGAACCGAAATGACTGTTTTTCGGGTCCTGCCCCGCGCGGGACCCAAACTGCAAACGCGTCCGGGACATGTTTCCGGGCGCGTTTTTTCTGTTTTGGGCCGGAACGACGGAAAATGGAGGATTTTTTAATGAATTTTGCATTTTTAACTTGCAAATTGCCCATAAATGCGGTATTATATCCCCACTGCACGTTTCAACGTGCAAGTGGAAAAGGAGAGAGTTGCAATGAAGCCGTATGCAGAGATGACCCTTGACGAACTGAACGAGGAATACGCCAATCTGAAGGCGCAGTATAAAAAAGTGCAGGCGCTGGGTCTGCATCTGGATATGAGCCGCGGCAAGCCCTGTCAGGAGCAGCTGGATCTGTCCATGGAAATGATGGACGTGCTGAATTCCACCTCCGACCTGACCTGTGATGACGGTATGGACTGCCGTAACTACGGCCAGCTGACCGGTATCAGCGAGGCGCGTGAGCTGCTGGGCGACATGATGGAGAACAACCCCAAGGATATCATCATCTACGGCAACTCCTCCCTGAACGTGATGTTCGATACCATCAGCCGCGCCTGCACGCACGGTATCATGGGCAACACCCCCTGGGGCCGTCTGCCGGAGGTGAAGTTCCTCTGCCCGGTGCCCGGCTATGACCGTCACTTTGCCATTACCGAATATTTCGGCATCAAGATGATCCCCGTTCCCATGGGCCCCACCGGCCCCGATATGGACATGGTGGAGCGTCTGGTGAGCGAGGATGAGACCATCAAGGGCATCTGGTGCGTGCCCAAGTATTCCAACCCCATGGGTGTCAGCTATTCCGATGAGACCGTGCGCCGCTTTGCCCGTCTGGAGCCTGCCGCCCCGGATTTCCGCATCTTCTGGGATAACGCCTACGGTATCCACCACCTGTATGATCATCAGCAGGATTACCTGATCGAGATCCTGGCCGAATGCAAGCGCGCCGGTAACCCCGATCTGGTCTACAAGTTTGCCTCCACCTCCAAGATCACCTTCCCGGGCAGCGGTATCGCCGCGCTGGCCACCAGCCCCAACAACATGGAGGACCTGCTTTCCCATATGCGTCCGCAGACCATCGGTCACGATAAGGTGAACCAGCTGCGTCACGTGCGTTTCTTCGGCGATATCCACGGCATGGTGGAACACATGCGCCGTCATGCCGCCATCATCCGTCCCAAGTTTGAGACTGTCGAAGCCATTCTGGAGCGCGATCTGACCGGTCTGGGCATCGGCACGTGGACCAAGCCCCTCGGCGGCTACTTCATCGGCTTCGATTCCCTGCCCGGCTGCGCCAAGGATATCGTGGCCCGCGCCAAGAAGGCCGGTGTGGTGATGACCACCGCCGGCGCCACCTGGCCCTACGGCAAGGACCCGCAGGATACCAACATACGTATCGCGCCCACCTATCCCAGCCTGGCTGATCTGACCACCGCTGCCGAGCTGTTCACCCTGTGCGTGCGCCTGTCCAGCCTGAAGATGATGATCCGTCAGCATCAGGAAGCCGCCGGTGCCTGAGCGGAACTGACAAGCAAATAAAGAATACCTGCCGTGCTTCTGATCAGCAAGGCAGGTATTTTTGTATCTGTATCAGTGTTATTTTACAGCCCCAGCGCTTCGTAGACGAGGTTCTGTACATCCGGGTGGATGTTGCTGTAGGCATAGCCAAAGTTGCGGACATGCAAAGCCATGAAGTAGGACAGGTGATGCTCCGGGTCGATCAGGATATAGCTGGCGGCCGCGCCGTCCCAGCCGAACTCCCCGACCGGCCCCTTGCGGCCGACGGTATCATCCACACGGGTGCGGACACCCAGCGCGTAATCATAGCCGTAGCGGCACCAGGTATCGAAGGAGGCCTTGCCCTTCGGGCACAGCTGCGGCGTACGCCACAGCTCCCGCGCGGCATCGCTGATGAGCCTGACGCCCGTCTTTGTTTCGCCGCAGGCCAGCGCGTCCGCCAGCGCGGCATAATCCTCCGCGGAGGAGATCAGCCCGGCGCCGCCGCTTTCATAGGCGGGGGTGAGGGCGTATACGATGTCATTGCAGCCCATGGGACGGGGCGGCTTGTCATCGGATTCGTACATATACTGGGCGCACTGGGTCTTCTGATTTTCCTCGGTCACATAAAATCCTGTGTGCGTCATGCCGGCAGGGGCGAAAATGTTCGCGTTCAGGTAATCCGAAAATTTCATGCCGGAGGCCGCTTCGATGACGGCGGCCAGCACATCGTGGGAGAGGGAATAGAGAAAATCCGTGCCGGGATCAAAGTTGAGCGGCTTTTTTGCCAGCGCGTCGACCATCTGACGGGTGGTGGCGCGTCCGTCGCGCTTTTTGTTCTCCTCGATCAGCTCCGGCGCGTCCAGATCGTAATCCAGACCGCTCTGCATGCTCATCAGGTGACGGACGGTCATCACGGTCTCCGCGGGGCGGATCGTATCGCCCTCACGGACGGTCATCTCTTGATACGCGGGCAGATAATCCGCGACCGGCGCGTCAAGGGAGAGCTTGCCCTGCTCGATCAACTGCATGGCGGCCAGCGTGGTGGTCACCTTGCTGCAGCTGTAAAGGCAGTAGGTCTCATCCCCGCGCAGGGGTTCTTTCCCTGCTTCATCGCGGTGCCCCATCATGTGACGGTACAGCACCTCGTGATCCCGCATGACGATGATATCGCAGCTGGGAACAAAATGATCGGATAAATGATCGATATAAGCAGTCAGTTTGCTGAACATGATATCCCTTCTTTCTCGGCTTTTTCTCAGCGGTCGGTCGAGCGGCGTTTGAGACCGGCTTTGTGCTTTGCCTTGACCTCATACATGCTCTTGTCGCTCTTGAACAGCATTTCTTCGATCGTGCAGCCCGGATACAGCTGATCCACACAGAAGCCGCCGGAGAATTCCACCTTGCCCTGCAGGCCGTACCGCTGACCGATCGGCTCCAGCGCGCGGGTCACATTGCTGATGAACATATTGGCCATCTCCTCGCTGGCGCGGGGGATGTAGACCAGGAATTCATCGCCGCCGGGACGGGCCGCGATGCCGCCGTAGGGGAGGGCGCTGCGAACGGCGTCCGCCGTTGTCTTCAGGGCAATATCGCCGTTTGAGTGTCCCCAGTTGTCGTTCATGGTCTTCAGATTATCCATATCGATGGAGACGAAGGCAATGGTCTCTCGATCCGCGCACAGCTTTTCCCATTCGGGCTGCAGTGTCTCCTCAAAGCCGCGGCGGTTGAACAGGCCGGTCAGGGAATCCGTGATGCTGCTGAGGCGGCGCTCTTCATACAGTTCTCGCAATTTACGCTGGCTGGAAACATTGTAAAGGGCGTTGGATACGATGACGTTCCAAAGATGATAGAAGCGCCCCGGCTATGAATCCGACTGGTGACAGATCACGCTGTAGCCGAAGGTCTTTTCCTGCTGATGCAGCAGGATAACATTGTAGCAGCGGGGCTCATCGGTATAGCGGTACACCTCGGGCAGGACAGAGCAGGTATCAAACAGGGTAAAGGGAGCGCCCATATTGACCCTGTCACGGTAGACCAGCACGGTGGTCGCGGTGTTTGTGATATCTTCGGCGTACCGGATCTTTTCGCCGTAGCTTGAGTTTACATTGTTATTTGTGAAAAGGCAGACATAAAGATCGCGCACCTCGGGAATATTGTCCACGCTGTGGACAACAGCCTCGCGGAAATCCTTGGGGGTGATGACCGCGTTCATCGCGATGGAGAAGTAGGTCATCAGGCGCTGACGATCCGACGCGTGATCGTTTTCGGCGGAAAGCTCGTGGCATTTGCCCCAAAGCATGGGGATATCGGGCTTCACGCAGCCGCAGCTCTCGCGCTTGTGCAATGTGCCCGGCATCACGCGATGGATGGTCTTTCCGGAAATGCCCATCTCATGCTCACGGATCCTTCTGTCCAGCAGGTTCACGGCTTCGACGGCCATGCGGTCATAATCCTGACCGATCGTGGTCAGGGAGGGGATGGCGCTGCTTTCAATGTTGTCAAAGCCGGTGATGATCACATCATCGGGCACCCGCAGTCCGTGGGCAAACATCTCGCCCATCAGGGAGTAGGCCATGTAGTCATTCGCGCAGACGATCGCCTGCGGACGCTTCCTGCGGTGATTGAAGAAATGATCATAGGCTTTATCGGCGTCGTTGGTCCACATGGTGCCGTAAAAGATGTCATCTTCGCCGATCGTCATGCCGTGATCCGCCATGACCTCGCGGTAGCACTGCAGACGTACTTCGCCGTCCACGTGACCGGGATAACCGGCCAGGAAACAGACGTCCGTCAACTTGTGATCATCCAGCAGATGGGTCAATATCGGGCGGATGGCATCGCGTTCGTTGGTGTAAACGCAGTCCTGATCCTCCAGATTGCAACGCACATACACGATGGGACAGTGGCTCTTTTGCAGCATTTCATACAGCGCGTCCTTGAAGCCGTGCAGCTCGTAGTTATCGGGAGAGACGATGATGCCGTCCAGATGCTCGACCGGCGCGAAGCGGAACATATTGCGCTCCTGCTGGTCGTAGGAAAACACAGAGTCACGCATGCCGACCGTGCTGAAAAAGAACACGTCATACCCAAGCAGGCAGGCGCGCGCGCGGATGGAGCGGAACATGACGCTCTCGAAAAATTTATCACTCTTGTTGATGAATACGCCGATCGTCTTTCGGATGGAGGAAAGCATGAAAAGTCCTCGTTTCTCTCGGAATGAAATGGGGATCTGTTTGTCAGGATATCGGATGATCCATATTATAGCATATTGTCTTATGATTGAAAAGAAGAATTTGACACGTATGGCAAATGAAAAGAGAAAAGAAACAGCCGATGACGCGCAAAAAGCCGGAACGAAAAAACAGCCCGCGCCCCCAAAGAGAGCACAGGCTGTTATGAAATCGCGAAAGTAGGCTCAGATGCCGTAGACATCACTGCATTTGTTTTCGAGATACTGAAGATAGATATCCGGATCGAAAGCGCCGACCGCGTTCTTCAGCAGCGTCTCCGGCGTTTTCTCGGAGCCGAAATGCCAGATATGCTCGCGGTTCCAGGCGTTCACACGGGTAAAATCACCCTTCAGGATATCGCCCTCCACATCGAAGCTGTTCTTCATCTCCTGCAGATACTGGGCGGCGTAGGCGCTGCCGAGCGCGTAGGAGGGGAAGTAGCCGATCATGCCGCCGGACCAGTGGCTGTCCTGCAAGACGC
>CALCTW010000072.1 GCA_937907055.1 uncultured Clostridia bacterium
GCTGCCCCGTCTGCATCCGCTTCCTGGATCCCCCGCTCCATGAATTCGTTCCCACCGAGGAAGACGATATCAAGGCGCTGGCCGATGCCCAGGGCAAGAGCGTTGAGTCCATCAAGGCTCTGATCTCCTCCCTGCATGAGTTCAACCCCATGATGGGTCACCGTGGCTGCCGTCTGGCCGTCACCTATCCCGAAATCGCCAAGATGCAGACCAAGGCTGTCATCCGTGCCGCGATCAACGTGAAGAAGGCTCATCCCGATTGGAACATCAAGCCCGAGATCATGATCCCCCTCGTCTGCGAAATCAAGGAACTCAAGTTCGTCAAGAACGTTGTCGTTGCGACCGCCGATGCTGAGATCGCCGCTTCCGATGTGAAGATCGAATATGAAGTCGGTACCATGATCGAGATCCCCCGTGCCGCTCTGACCGCTGATGAGATCGCCAAGGAAGCTGACTTCTTCTGCTTCGGTACCAACGACCTCACCCAGATGACCTTCGGCTTCTCCCGTGACGATGCCGGCAAGTTCCTGAATGCTTACTATGACACCAAGATCTTCGAGAGCGATCCCTTCGCCCGTCTGGATCAGACCGGTGTTGGCAAGCTGATGCAGATGGCCATCGCTCTGGGCCGTCCCGTCAATCCCAAGCTTCATGTCGGTATCTGCGGCGAACACGGCGGCGATCCTTCCTCCGTCGAATTCTGCCACAAGATCGGTCTGGACTATGTGTCCTGCAGCCCCTTCCGTGTGCCGATCGCCCGTCTGGCCGCTGCTCAGGCCGCGATCAAGGATCTTTGATTCTTATCTCAGATCACGCGGATCGTAAGATCGCTTAAATGATCAGACCCCGGTTTGTGAAAGCAAACCGGGGCCTTTTTCATGTCTTTATCCTTCGGTTCTTTATGAAAGCCGGATGATAGAGGGGAGAGGGCTGTGCAATGAAGCCTGATGACCGGATCATGCCTTGAACAACTGGAATAAGAAAATTTCTTTGTCCATGCGGGATTGGCTATCATTGTGTGCTATAATACTTTTATCGATCCACTCAGCATAGCTTCATCTCTCATCTGCAAAGAAAGAAGGTCTCATTATGAAGAAACTTTTATCCGTTTTACTCATCGCGCTCATCCTTGCCTCTGCCGGTGCCGTTGCCCAGGTCGAGCCGTATAACTGGCAGGATCAGATTGCTGTCGGTGACAAGGTGGATTGGCGTTCCATCCTGCAGTATTATCGCGATGATGATGATACGCGCCAGCTGATCTTTGTGAAATACACCGGCGGTTCCGAATGTGAGGTGCAGGTGTATATCAAGGATACTGCTCAGAATAACGCATGGACGAAGAGCCTGGTCTGCGCCGGTCTGGTCGGCCGAAACGGCGCGGGGCTGACTCATGAGGGCGGCGGAAGAACGCCGCTGGGTGTGTACGGCATCTCCACAGCCTTTGGCATCAAGGCTAATCCCGGCACCACAATGCCCTATATCGATGTCACACCCACCATTTATTGCTGTGATGAGGATACGGAGTACTACAACACCATCATCGATCTGAACGAAGTGGATCATGACTGCCACGGCGAATAGATGTTCAAATACAGCCCGGAATACAACTACGGCATGTTCATGGACTACAACGCAGAATGTACGCCCGGCAAGGGCAGCGCCATCTTCTTCCACTGCGACGGCGCGCGTGATTACACCGGCGGCTGCGTGGCCGTGAGCGAGGAAAACATGATATGGATCCTGCAAAATTGTGATTCCGGCGTAAAGGTTTGCGTGTTCAATAAGTAACTCCATCAGGCAATGCGTCAGCGGCAGATGATTTTCGGTCATCTGCCGCTGCTTTTTTTGATCAGATGGGGCCTGCGGCGTGCCCGCAACCTCAAAATGCCGCCATTCAGATATCTTTCGCTGCTCCTGTGTTTGTAGAGGTTGATAAGGCCGAATTGTAAACAAATCAACAGATCGGTTGACAAAATAGTAGACATGTGTATACTAATTTATGTAGACAGTTGTTTACCTTTTATGAAAGGAGAATCATGATGCCGATTCAATGTACCGAAGCTGAATGGAAGATCCTTGAGGTCCTGTGGGACCGTGCTCCGCGCACCATTGCCGAGATCACCAAAGCATTGGAGGAAAAGACAGGCTGGTCCCGTCATGTGATCATCACACTGCTCAAGCGAATGGAAGAGAAGGGAACTGTGGTTGTTGACGAAACCGGGCCTGCCAAACGTTATTCGCCCAAGGTCAGCCAGCAGGAGGCCAACACAGAGGAGACCGGAAAATTCCTTTCTCATGTGTTCAAGGGCGATGTTTCCCTGCTGATCAACCATCTTGTTGACACCGATCGTATCACGGCGAATGATCTGCAACAGATCGTCGATCTGATCCGTGAAAAAGGAAAGTGACATTACGGAGGTTTGTATGCGAACCGCACTTTTATTCAACTTCCTGATCGAAGCCACGATCATGGCTTCGATCGCGATCGTCCTGATGATGCTCCTGCGCAAGACGCTCCGCAATCCGCTTGGAAATAAGGCGATCTGCTTCGGCTGGCTGCTGATCGCGGCAAGATTGCTTCTGCCGATCAGCATTGTCAATCCGTGGATCTCCTCCATCCGTTCGCCGTTTTCTTCGGATGCCGCCATTCGGCCCATCGCGGGGCAGATCGTTGTGCGCACACGCGATACGCTCTCCGGGGTCAGAGACCTGTTTTCTCAATCGGGAAATTCCGCGGGCACGGGCATGATGGATCGCGCCATCATGGAGATCGATTACGGCAATGCCGGGCTGATCCTGATGCGCGTTTACCTGATCGGGATGGCGGCTGTACTCATATGGTTCATGATCCGCAATGTACAATTCCGATTGAAATTGCGCGCGGCCCTGATCGAGCCGGTTTCGGGAAAACTGCTGGAGCAGTACAGGGAAGTCTGCCTGCAAAGAGGTGTGAAGCCGATCCCGGTCATTTTCGCCGATCCTTTACCCAGTGCCTGCCTTGTCGGTGTGTTTCGTCCTTATATCGCGTTGCCGCTCACCGCTTCGCCAGCGGAGGTCATCCATGTGCTCACCCATGAGATCTGTCATCTGAAAAACAAAGATCATCTTTGGAGCCTTCTGCGGTTGGCCTGCTGTGCGGTGCATTGGTTCAATCCTCTTGTCTGGATCGCGGCCGATATGAGCCGCACCGATACAGAGCTTCGCTGTGACGACCGCGTGGCGGCGCCGCTGAATGAGGAACAGCGAACGGCCTACGCCAATGTCCTTGTGCTTGCGGCGGCACGCCGAAGCGCGCCCGGTGTAGCGGTACTTGCGACCGGCATGACCATGACCGGCAAAAAGCTGAAGACACGTGTAATGACGGTCCTGCGCGGTGAACAAACGCACAGAGGGCTTGTTATCGCGTTCTGCGTGCTGTCCACACTGTGTCTGATCTGCGCGTTCGCGACTTCTGAACTGCCGCTGCAGATCAGCAGACTGGGCACCACGGACGAAATGCCCCATTTTGTCACACAGGGCATGCAAGGCAATGTTCATCTGACAGACTCGGATGCCGCCGCGGCGTACGCGCTTGATCTGTGGCAGAATGTCCTCGGAGGGGCCGAGGCCGTTATCTCAGTAGATCCCTACGAAAATCGATATCAGGTACACGCGTTTGAAACTGATACCGCTGTGACATGGCAGATGCTCATGACCGATACCGGGATCGTTGTCGATTATACGGCCTCATTCCCCGATCCGGACATCGCGAAGGACCTGAACGGGGAAAAACTGCAGGATCAGAAAAGCGAGATCAGTCAAGCCCGAGATTTCATGATGCCGCTCATTGAGCGTCTCGCCCCGGGGATCACCGGACGGATCTCCGAGATCTACAACGATTCCGTGACGGTCGTCGGCGAAGCGCATTATTTCTATTTTGTACTCAAACGCGCGGACGGGGATGAAAACAGCGCTTACGCGATCGTGCGCAAAGCGCCGGACAGCACCCTTCGCCTGATCTGGTTCTCAACGGAAGGGAACGGATGACCGGATATCAGAATGTTCATACAGGAGAAAAATGATGAAGAAATTTATATTTTGCGTTCTTATCCTATTGGCGGTCTTTCTGCCGGTCTGCGCGGTCTACGCGGAGGGCGGCTATATCGAGTTTATGCCGCAGGTCGTTGCGGATCAATTGGAAAAACTCGGTGTCCGCAAGGAAAACTATGAGGACATCGTGATCTTGGATCAGGTAGAAACCTCCGATTGCCGGTCTCATCTTTTTGTGCTGGCCGGTAATGACGGCACACATCACACCGTCTATCATTTCACCAACATCGAGACCGATGAAAACGCCTATCTTCACTGGGTATATCAGGCGTGCTATGATCAGCTGGCACCGCAGGGAGAAGGAACGGTTTGTTTTTACAGGCATGAGCATTATGACCGCTATGGTGAAAACGGAAATGTGCAGCTTTATGATGACCCCAATGGGTTCATGATCTATCGGATCGATCCCGAGGATCCCGAGACATATATTCAGGGCGTCAATGTGCATGTGATCGATCGGCAATTTCAGATCATGGCATGGTTTGACAAGAGCGTTTCCCCGGTCTGCAGCGCTTATATTCAGAATGGAAAGCTGCATTATGGTGATAACGAAACCGGAAAAAGCTATGGAACGGTGAAATTGTATCGTGTTTTTGATCTGAATGTCGCCTTCAGCAGTCTGCCCAAGACCTATCGGAAGGCTTCGGAGAAGTATACCGATCCTGCCGCGATCCCACACGGTGAACTTAAGGCGGAGCTGGTCAAATTCGTATCAAACAAAAAGTACGCGGTTTATTCCGCACCGGATCAGAACTCGCTTCGGGCGGCCAAGGGAAAGGCTGTGGTTTCGACCAATGACTGGATCCAGGTATTCGGTCGGGAGAAGGATTGGATCCTGATCCAATATGCCATCGATAAGGATCATTACCGCTTCGGCTATATTTCCGCCGACGCGCTACCCAAGAAAACCACTGTGAAGCAGTTGGATCTTCGATATACAAGCGCGTATACGAAAGGCCGCGTATCGGTGACGGATGATCCTTTGTATTCCGGTGCTGAACTGGTCAGCCTGCCGGAAGGCAGCCGCGTGACATGGCTCGCGACGATGGGCGAATGGGCTTATATCGAGAGCAGTAACGGCGATCGGCTGCGCGGTTTTGTTCCGCTGTCCGCGCTTCGGACAGAACAGGTGTTTGAATTGCGGAACTATCCGGGTGAAAACGGCCCTGTGTATGACGGTGATCTGATCATCCGCGCCGATCAAACCTTCAGCGCGTCCTTCACGGTCGTGCAGTCCGGGCCGCTCGGTAATGCCGCTGTGTCCGCTGTGTTTTTGGTCGATCCTGAAGGGAACGCACTGGGGACAGCCGCGTTCGATGCGCGTGAGAACGATTTCTTTTGTACCGGTGTGATCGATGATTCCGTTACTGTCATCCGCTTCGTTGCCGTCAATGCGGACGGTGATCCGCTGGATCATTCCGTTTCTGTACAATGGTAACAGAAATATGGACTTTGTTGCGACAAGGAGGTATCTATGAAACGGCTCGTGATGATCGTATTCGGTCTGATGATGCTTTGCGTGGCAGCCAAGGCGGATGTTTTTGATCCGGAGGCCTATGCGCGGATCACATTGACGGAACGGTTCGGCTATACGGAGGAAGAGGCGTCACGATTTGTTTTTGAAAATAAACAAGAGGGTCTGCTTCAGTATCATGATGCCGATCATGCCGATCGTGTCTATCAACTGACCTATACAGTCAACGGTCCGATCTGCGCTGTTTCTCCGTATGAAACGGATTTCAGCTCTTATCCCGGTGAATACGCGGTCCGGGACACCCTGCGGCAGGCCGAGAAGGAAAACTGGTTTTCGCAGTGGAACGCGGAGCATCGTGACGCTTTGCTGGCGTGGATGGATTCCGATCACCACAGCATGATGGTCAGAAGGGCGTTTGAAAACATTCTCTACAGCGAATTGACCGATACAGCGCAGGTCATTCAAGGCTTTTTCCTGAATTGCTACGGGGACGAATCGGAATGGTCTCCTGCTTTATACGCGTGGCGGGATGAAGTGCTGGCGGCTTATGGTATATCACCGGACGCGCTGACTCGTTATCCCGAAGAGGGCATCACGCGCTACAGTATCGTAAAGGGCTTTTATATCGGAAAGACGGAAGTCTGTGAATTCAAAGGCGTGGTCCCGGATGAATTGACTCCTGTATTTTCACAGGAGTCGAGGCTTGAAGGATGGAACTGTCTTTGCGGTACCGTATTGCGATTGGATGCTCCGCTCGCGGGCAGGCCGGACGCGTACGGCATGGCGGCCTTTGAAAAAGACGGCGAAAGGATGCTTGTGATCATGGATCATGATCACGATCGATGGTATCTCACGTTTCCCGGGAAAAGGTCACTGTATCAGGGCGATGAGCGGGAACTGTCGATCCGGGCGCATGAACTGAGCGGAACGTACTTCGTTTTGAGCTACAAGGGCACGGAAGGAACTGAATCGTTCTATCTGAGTGTCGTTGCGGAAACGGATGACCTGCTCGGCCATTACGCGCTGTGCCGCGTTGAACGCTGTCGGTTGATCTCGGCAGAAGGAAAGGGTACAAGCTGGATCATTCCGGATGAGCCATACGGCAAGTGGACATATATCACACAGAAGGATGATCATGTCTCAAAGGAAACGATCACCGTTGATCATCCGTGTTGGCTGGGGCTGCGTGACATGACGGACTTCCCGGTCACGCTCGAAAAAGGAAGGGCGCTTCCGTCTCCCTTGCCCGATGACTGCCGGATGACGACCGCCGTGCATCTGCGCAGAGATCACAACAGTCATTCTGAGGACATGGGAACGCTGCTTGATGGGACCGTCATTCGGGTCAAGTCCCGCGTGGCCGGAGATCCGTATGACTGGTTTCAAACGGATATCGGTCTGCTGAAGGGATATGTCAACACGCTGTATACCGATGTTTCCTTCGGGAATGCCAATCTATCCACGACACGCCCGCTCCCTGTGGCACAGTGCGAAAAAACAATACAATTGAGATCATCGGCCGGCTGGATCAGTACCGCGGTGGGCGATTTCCCGGCAGGTACAAGGATGCATGTCATCATGCGCCGTGGCGACTGGCTGTATGTCGTTGTTCCGCGCGGCGAGATCGATTGGCTCATGGATGTAGACGGCACCTACGGCTGGATCCGCAGGGGAGATGTTCGTGTCGCCGCCATGCCGGTTTATTTGAATACGGAACCATGATCATAAACGCGCCGTGAGGCGTCAAAAAAGAGGAGAAAAATGCAGAAAGACCAACGACAGCATTTCGCAAACTGGCAGCATCTTTATGATCAGTACGCGACCGATATCCTTCGGACCTGTTATCTGCTTTTGAAGGATAAGGACGCGGCGGAGATCGCTGTACAGGAAACTTTCATTCAGATCGGATGCGGAAGCGGATATCTGGCACCGGGAAACATGATCAGCGAAAAGGCCTGCCTTCTGCAGATCGCGATGGATCATTGCCGGGGATTATCGGGAAAATCAACGAGCGGATCCCCGGATCTGTATAAAACCGTCAGTCATGGCGGCGAAGAAGAGCGCCTGCTCAGAGGGATCGTCGGGCTGGATGATAAGCTTCGGCAGACCACTTTGCTTTTCTATTATCAGCAGCTGACCATGCGTGAAGTCGCTTACGTGCAGCGCTCCTCGGTGTGGCTCGTAAAGCTTCGCCTCTTTCAGGCGGTCAGGCAATTGCGTATGCTTGCCTGAAGATTTCCTTTGTAACAATTGATAAGAGCACAGTCTGAGGTGTTAAAAAGCGCTCCGGAAAACAGAGTTTCATTCTTGGGGAAGGATCGAAAAAGGAAATGAAAAAGTTGATAATGAAGAAACCGATGATAAAAGAAAAAATGATCTTGCTGCTTGGGCTTCTGCTCCTGTTATTGCCGTTCACAGCCGCAGCAGAATCGAAAAAGGAGTGGGAATTGACGTGTGATGCCAAACTGGCGGAAAACACGACGATCTATGCGATCGATATCGCGGCGGATGGCACAAAATCGGCGCGGGCGATCGGTTCTCTTCCGGCGGGTACCTATTTTCGGGTCAACAGCAAAGGGTTTGATGAAGAACTGCAGCTGAAGATGATCCGTTACTATCAGAATGGCGAGCAGAGCGCTTATATGGCGCGTTCCGCTCCGATCGCCAGTGCTTCCAAGATCATCTGGTTTACAGACGGCACGATGACACATCTTCCGGAAAATGTTGTGGCGGATCCGGCTGAGTTGCGTTCCTGGCTGAATACCACCTGCCCCGGGCATACGGTTTACGCCATTTCCAATGTCGGACAGGCCAGTCCACTTGAATTTCCTCAGACCTTTGACGGCACACAGACGACAATTCTCACCTCAGATCAGGCTGCCGCTGTGAATCCGGGCGGAACGCCGCGTCCGTACACCGGCGGCACCGCGAAGGATCCTTCTGTCAACACATCCGGCTATGTGGAAGGGGAGTGGAACATCAGCACAGAAATCTCTGCTGAAGAACAGGCCTTCAATGCGTCTTGTCCTCATCGCCTGAAGCGTACGGTCTGGGGCTATTCCGATGCGCATATGACGAGCAAATACGAGAAGATCAATATCGGCACCTATGTGAATATCATGACTGATTTCAACGATGTCGTGAAGATCGCCTATTATAAAAACGGTGTGCGCCATACCGCATATGTTGAACGCGTGGATCTTCTGGGGGCTTATACGCAGTATGTTGATCGTCAGGGAAACGCGCAGACAGTCTATACCGGAGATCCCGATTATGAGGCCATTCTTTCCGGCTGTGAGGTGACCTTTCAGGCAGAGTCCATCACTCAGGGGTTGGACACACTGGTGGCAGAAGAGCAGAACAGGAAAAACACGCCTGCCAAAGCTTCTGCTGAATCGAACGGAGCTGCCCATGCTTCGCAGGAGGCCGCAAGCACGGCATCCGGGAGCGAAGGTGAAAAAGTGGTCGTGAGCAGAGTCGGGGTCTCCACCACAATGATCGCGTATCAGGGTGAAACGATGGAAGTGCGCACCGCGCAACTTACCTTCAGCAAAAATGTGCCTTCATAGCATAAGGTGGCGGTCATCTACGCGCCTAAAACAGGAAAATGCACATTGCGAAAGAGCGCGTCCACCTCGTCCGCTGCATTGAAGAAGTGTAAGGCCGGTACGGTCGTCATCGTACTGGAACAGGGCGATAAAACCTGTAAGATCAATGTGAACGGCACCACTGGCTATGTGCTGACCTCCTGTCTCAGATTTTATGACGCGAATACGCCCCTTTTGGGGGATGGCCAATTGTCCTATAATGGCAAAACAACGGGAAGAACTACCGTCAATGTGCGCAATACACCGGAAAAGGGCAGTGCTGTCATCGGTGATTGGAAAACCGGCACGCAGGTGCAGGTCTTTTCACATGAAAATGGCTGGTATGAGATCGAGTATCAGGGTATGCATGGCTATGTTCAGGAAAAATACCTGAATTTTGAGGAATAACATGCCGCTTCAGTTTTTACATGTGCCGTCCTCTCTTGCATTCTCTATCGGTTGACAACCTGTTCTGAAAGACATACAATACTCATGATCATGAGACTGGGTCTTTTCGTGATTTTTCGCCTCATCTCCCGGTCTCCGCGAAAGGAAAACACTGCATGAAACGTTTCCTGTCTCTGCTGCTCATTTTGTTCCTTCTGCCGCTCAGCGCGTTTGCCGCGCCGGACCCGCAGGCATTGTATGTCTGCAAATCCGCGCGGGATTTTCATCTGCGCGATAAGCCGGACGGACGTTTTGTGGAATCGGTTCCCGATGCCAGCACCGTCTATATTCTGGAATGGCCCGCGGAGGAGGAATGGGTCTATGCCAGCTATAAAGGGCAGCGCGGTTATGCCAAGCTGGCCTGGCTGTATCAGATCCGCTCGCTGGATCCGGCCAACGCGCCGCTTCACAATGTGCCGAATGCCGTGGAAGGCATGCTAGTGCTGAAGGAGCAGGTGCTCATCAAGGCCGGTGATTATGAGGGCACGCTGCTGGAGGCTGGCGATACCGTGTGCGGCCGCCCGGACGGCGAGGGCAATTACATCGTTCCCGTATGGCGGAGCGAGCTGATCCTCACTTCCGAACAGGCAGATTTTGTGCCTTTTGCCGATCCTGCCGAGGCGGAGCCCGGCGATGTCATCGGTGCCTTCACCACCTTCTACGGCGATCAGCAGGGGAAGGGCAAGGCCAAGGAACGCGAGTTCAACATCATGGAAGGTTCTGTCCGCACTAATGGCGCCACCGTGCAGCCGGGGGAGTCATTCTCCTTCAACGCGCTGTGCTATCCCTATTCCAAAAAGAACGGCTATCAGCTGGCCCCAAATATCAGCAAGAAGGGCACGGGCTACGGCGGCGGCATCTGCCAGTTTACCACCACGCTCTATAATGCCCTGCTGACCACCCCGCTGCTGATCACGGAATGGGCGGTGCATCGCTATAATGGTGTGGCTTACGTGCCGCAGCTCTTTGATGCCGCGGTCGGTGATTATTCCGATCTGGCCTTCACCAACACTCTCTCTTATCCTGTCAGGCTGGACTCCACAGTGGAGAACGGCGTGATCAACACCTTTATCGTTCGGGCGGATTGATCCCTTCTTTTGTCCCGGATACGCAAAAAAGCAGCCTTCGAGCTGCTTTTTTACGTTTCCAGTATAGCACATTTGCAAGTGACCTGCAATGAACCTCTTGTGACATTTGGTGACTTTAAGTGACTTTAAGTGACCTGTTTTAACAATTTTGTAACATATCAAGCTGAATTTGTCCCCTGTAAACCGGACACGGGAAAGCATCTAAATCGCAGATACCGGATGTTATCTCCCGGTTCGTCAGCATGCGACCTGATCGGATCAGTACACTTTGGCATCTGTGTGCATAACGATCAGCTTACCCTATGAACCGTCCTCGTTCCTTATGCCTCCTTCGATCCGTAATCTGTATTCGCCGTTCACGATACCGCTTATCCCGCTTGCAGCCGCGTTTCCGACAAATTGAAGATCGTCCCATGTGCAGACTGTGATCCATGATCCGTACACGCGCTTTTGCAGCATGATCCGAATAAAGCTGCCCGTCTGTTTCTGGTCATAGGGCACGATCAAACCGTAAATGATAGCATTGAAGTCGCGCAGATCCATATATCCGATGCATTTGTACAGACTATCATAAACGGGATGCTTTTCTGACACTTCACAAAGAACGTTTACGTTGATCGAAGACATGAGCAGCAGGATCAATAAGAATATCGCAATGATCTTTTTCATAACCAAGCTCCTTATTCTTCTGAAACGATGTGGTGAACACTCTGCGCGATCTGAATGGCGTTTTCAAGATCAATCGGGGATGATACGACAAACCATTTATCATCAACACTCCAGATGATCGTGAACATATTGAATGTGCCCTCTTTTATTTCGCATTCCTTCTCGATCACAAAAGCCGGATTGCCATTCAGGGTCATATTTGACAGTTGTGCTTCTTTTATGTCTATCAGAAGGTGCGTGTTATCGTCACATTCATCATAGGAAACGAAACCGGAATTGTCGTTGGAAAAGAGCATTACATTTTTCCCGGTTTCTGATACCCATATCCTATCATATTCCGCCGGTGTGAAGGCCGGATAGTATTCACCTTTGTAACCTGAGGGCACAGTGAAAACATCGGTAGGTTCAAGGTGAATATTGGCGTAGCCGGAATCAAGACTCATCACCAGATTCATGATACTGCTGCGGATATAAGGGTTGCTTGCAACAGCCACAGGTACACCGATGAGGATCCCCATCAGCAGAACGATGATAACCGACATGGTTTTAACAAGGCGGCTCGTATGTGCGCTGTTTATTCTGTCTGTGTCCGGAGAACGTTTGTCCGAAGCCCGTTTCATCTTCAACCATTGTTGATGCGTGAACTGAATGGGGGTGATCTCTTCGGCTGTTTCTGTATCCTCGTCCGGGGGTTCGGCTTCATTGATCAGCGACAGACGGATCAATTCGTCCCAAAGCTGATCTTCTGAATAATCTATTGTTCTTCTTTTGATCATTCCGCGTCAACCTCCTCCTGTATTTTGATTTGAATCAGCTTCCGTGCGCGTCTGATATATTGATTGATACTGTTCGGTGAAAGGCCTGTTCGCTTTGCGATCTCTCGATTGCTCATTCCCAGGATCAGCTTCATACGAAATATCATTTTCATGCTGTCGGGCAAAGCCTGAACAGCATGCTGCACGTGATTTATCAGTTGCTTGTTTTCAAACACTTCCATCGTGCTGACAGAAGTTTCGTTTAACTGCAATTCTTCCACATTGATGACTGTCTTTAACTTTCCGCGCTGGGTATGCATGGCGATGGTATCAAGTGAAGTGTTTTTGACAGTTGTCAGTATGTATTGCTTCAAACTTTTTGCAGGCAGTTTCTTTAATTGATCAATGCGCCTGAATAACCGGACGCAGCTTTCTGAAACAGCATCCTATTCCAAACAATACGCACCGGCATATTTTCTTGCGATCTTCAGCATGTCGGATCCGTATGTTTCGTATAATTGTTCCATATACAGAATGCTTTCATCATCCTGTGCAGGATCTAAAAACAGCAGTATCATTGCCGGGTGTTACTCCTTTCGGTAACAAGGTTATCCCTATTCACTATTATATACGATTCTCGTATCAGATCTGTGACTTGTTGGATCGCATTATGTAAAATTTCAGGGAAACTGTCACATTTCCATGGCAGAATAAGTATAATAGATGAGAACAGCAGTAATTGCATCTTGAAAGGAGGGATTGTGAATCCGATCCTGCTGAAGTTCTCATACGAAAACCGCTTGACTTGTAAAATAGCGGAGAGAAGAGGAGAATACATGAAAAAGGGTGTATTTGGAATTGTAGTTCTTTGTTTGTTGACAATATGTTCATTTGCTTATGCGGATTGCAGTGTTTGTGGTGGTAACAACAAAACAACTGTTAATCGTCCGACAAAATGGATTGATGATATTGTTTTTGATACTCATACTCAATATTATGTGGTTGACTCTTATTGCGCAGATTGCGGAAATTTTTTAGAAAGCACAACGAAAGAGTACAGAGATAGATCATATGCGCATATTTGGAGTATTGAATGTATTAACATTACATATCACAATGATACCAACTATCATTGGAAGGAGGGAAAACGGATTAAGCGATGTGAAGCATGCAATAAAATGATTACACTTGACGAAAATGTGATCTATGATTCATAGTCTCACTATATGTCATCTTCTTATTTTGAAGATGCAGGGCATATTGGTGCACGACATTACTATGTAGTTATCTGTGGTAATGTGCATTGCAGTCGTTACTATACGATTTCTATTCCGTGTAAAGGCGGTTCTACACATGTCGCACCACTGTCTGTTGATCCAAATCCCAATACTGATATACAGTGATGTATGAAAGAGGTGTCGAAAGTGAAAAGGCATGTCGTTTTCTTACTGTGCTTGCTTTATCTTTTTTTGCTTGGCACAGCATTTGCGGATCCTGTACCTGCCGATGATGCGCTTGAAAAATAGTTGCGTTATATTGCGGAGATATGGATGGGGGACATCATACCGGAGGAATAGTGCTTTACCGAGACTACGGTAAAAGATGAACAGGGGAATACACTTGATGTCGAAGCATATTTATGTTAGGACAAAGACGAAACTACAGGTCAGGAGTATCTTCTGTTTGCGAAAATATAGGAAAACAAGACCTCACTGCTCAGAATTTACTTGAACCATCAGAGAATCGAACCTGAGGTGGATGAGACTGCGGCAATTGATGCAGAAACCGCGGCGAGGCTTTTTTTGCGGATATGCGAACAGAATGAAGCCTTTGGTAACAGAGGTGATATGACACATGAACAATTCTTAAAAGAATGCGATTGCGAACTCTTTTCACCGGAACAAATGCGGTATACAGATCAGTCATTATGGACAAGCGTCCTGAAAGTTAACGGAACAGAAGGCAGCACGATTGTGGAACTTCTGTGGGATGCATCAACGATGAGCATCGAACGTGTTATGTTGATGACAGAATCCCCGGATTCGTTTGCTTTCATACACTTAATGAGGTAAATGTGAAGGAACACGAAATATACGATCGACAGATATTGCGTTTGACAGCAATGAGGTTTGAAGTACACATATCTGAATCCGGATTCTCTTGCTTTGAGAGGAAGCCTGTATATTCGTAAAAAACCGAGCCCCCGATGCCGTCTGTTCGGCGTCGGGGGCTCGTGCTGATCACATATGGATCTTCAGTTTTTATCATCCTGCGCGGCGAGGATCGCTTCGGCACGGGTGAAGGCGGCATCGATATTGGGGCAGAAGTTTTCCGCGCCCACTTCCTCACGGAAGCCGTACTTGACCATGGTCAGCATGGGCTGCTCGTTTACGTGAGAGAGCACCAGCGTGATCCCGGCCTTCTTGCACTGCTCCTGCAGGTTCTGCAGCGCGATCATGGCGGTCACATCCAGCGAGGGCACGGCGCGCATACGCAGGATCAGCACCTTGGTCACATCACGGGTGGTGATCTGGTTCAGTCTGTCGGAAACGCCGAAGAACAGCGGGCCGCTGATCTCATACACGCGCACAGCCTGCGGCACGTCGCGCAGCTCCTTGCCGTTTTCATCGGTCTTTTCGTCATAGTGCCAGTTCTTTACGCTGAATTCGCTGGTCAGATGCTTCACCAGCAGCACCAGCGCGGCCACCAGGCCCACCTCGATGGCGACCACCAGGTCAAATACCACCGTCAGGATGAAGGTGATCACCAGCACCAGAATATCGGCCAGAGGAGCCTTCTTTACGATCCTGACCACGGTACGCCAGCCGCTCATGTTATAGGCCACCTGGAACAGGATGGCGGCAATGACCGGCATGGGGATCATGGCAGCATAGGGGATGAGCAGCAGCAGCACCAGCACCAGCACCAGCGCGTGCACGATACCGGCAATGGGGGTGCGGCCGCCGTTCTTGATGTTGGCCGCGGTACGGGCGATGGCGCCGGTGGCGGGGATACCGCCGAACAGCGCGCTGCCCATGTTGCCGATACCCTGCGCGATCAGCTCCTGATTGGGGTTGTGCTTGGCGCCGATCATGCCGTCAGCCACCACGCAGCTCAGCAGGCTCTCAATGGCCGCCAGCACCGCGATGGTCAGACCGTCGCTGAACTCGGCGCTGATCATATCAAAGGACAGGGCAGGGAAGTGGAAGGCGGGCAGACCGGGCTCAATGGTGTACAGGTCGCCGATCGTCTTGACAGGCAGACCGGCCAGCTTGACCACCAGAATACCGGCCACGACCGCGATCAGGGAGCCCGGGATCGGGATCTTCTTGCAGATCTTCGGCCAGAAAATGAGGATCAGCAGCGCGAACACGCCCACCGCGACAGCCCACAGATTGATGGAGCCGATGTTTTTAAAGAAGACCACCAGCTTTTCCACGGTCTCCACAGGCTTTTCGGCATAGGTGACACCGAAGAAATCCTTAAACTGACCGATCAGGATGGTCACGGCGATACCGGCGGTGAAACCGGTGGTGATCGTGAACGGGATGAACTTGATCAGCGAACCCACGCGGCAGAGGCCCATAATGATCAGCAGCACACCGGCGATGATGGTGGCAATGATCAGACCGTTCATGCCGTTCCGGGCGATGATCCCGGCTACGATGGTGGCAAACGCGGCGGTCGGACCGGCGATCTGCACCTTGCTGCCGCCGAAGAAGGCAATCAGGAAGCCCGCGACGATGGCAGTGTAGATACCCTCCTGCGGGCCCACACCGCTGGCCAGCGCCAGCGCGATGGAAAGCGGCAGCGCGATGATCGCGACGATGATGCCGCTGATGATGTCCCGGGAGAGCTGCTTGCCGTTATAGCCCTTCATGCTCAGGAACAGCTCCGGAATCAGGGGCTGCTTCTTCTCACCGGAAGTCTTGGTCTTTTTCTTGTTCAGGATGCTCATGGTGTACCCCTCAGTGTATACACGATTCACGCGCGTACGCACGCGCGCGGCGTCCGTTATTATAGCACCAAGCTTTCCCTCAAACAATCACACAATTCTGGTCATTTTTTCGCCATATCCGTGGTTCTCCGGGCGCGTTTTCCTGCCGGGATCCTGATCCCTTTTCGTCGCGTCGGTTGCTTCAGCGTATCCCGGATCGCGCGTCATGCAGCGTTGCTCTGATCAGCGGCGGTTTGAGGATAGGAATGATCCTTTCAATCGATTCCGTGCCGCCGCAGACCTTGACCTTATTCTGATGATGATAAACGGAGTATCCCGGTACCGCGTGAGATCGCACATCGTCATCGGCACGTCCTTGCCCGCGCGTTGCTCCCGGTGAAGATCTTTTCATCCGGCCGCGGATCGCTTTACCCGGAAGCATCTGTTCTTCACGATCATGGGGGAGGTCTCGTGCTCCCCATTCCGTTCACCTCCGTTTACCCACCTCCCAGATCCATGCTGTATACCGCGGCCGATTGATCCGGCTGTTTTCTGTGATCCTGTATGCGCTTTTTCCCGGATTTTCAGGGCTTTTGCGTGCTGATAAATGAACTCTTCAAAAAAATCAAAAAAATTTCAAAAAAAGTGTTGACAAAAGAGGCATGATAATGTATTATCTATCTTGAGCCGCGGAAGTGGCAACGATGACGCGGGGTAGAGCAGTTTGGTAGCTCGTCGGGCTCATAACCCGGAGGTCGTGGGTTCAAGTCCCACCCCCGCAACCATATGGCTCCGTAGCTCAGCTGGCTAGAGCATTCGGTTCATACCCGGAGTGTCATCTGTTCGAATCAGATCGGAGCCACCATTTGGGGCATTAGCGCAGTTGGTAGCGCACAACACTGGCAGTGTTGGGGTCAGGAGTTCGAATCTCCTATGCTCCATAAGCAAAGAAATCCGAACTTTATCCCAAGCGGGAATAAGTTCGGATTTCTTTTACTCGAAAAAAACGGTACGCTTTTCATTGAGCCTTTTCGTAACCGCAAAAAACTGGACCGTTTAAAGGAGAAACAGCGTGAGGACGAAATACCCTATCGTGCTTGTGCATGGACTTGGCATGAAAAGCCTGCCTTTTCTGCGCGCTTTCGGCCGTATTGACCGCATACTGCGAATCCAAGGATATACGGTTTATGTGAGCCGCATTGACGCTATGGGCTCTGTCGAAACGAACGCACAGAAGTTAAAAGAAGAGATTGATTCCATCCTTCTTGAAACCGGCTCCAAAAAAGTCAACATCATCGCTCATTCCAAGGGCGGACTTGACGCGAAGTATATGATGAGCGCGCTTGGAATGATGGAGCATGTCGCATCCTTTACCACGCTTTGTACGCCTCATGCCGGTTCTCCCATCGCTTCGTTCGTACTTCGCTTTCCAGACATACTGCTTCGTTACGCAGCTTTCTGGGTCAACTTCGCCTATCGTATTTTAGGCGACAAGCATCCCGACTGCTTGGCAGCGTGCCGTCAGCTTCGCCGGGTTTCGGGCAATGAAAAAACGGAATTGCAGGGCGTGTTTTGCCAAAGCTTCTCTTCTGCCATTTCTGAGAAGGAGAAGCATTTTGACTTCGTGATGGGAATTCCCGCGTTTTTGTCACGCATGATTGAGAAGAATTCTCTTACGGACGGACTCGTTCCGCGCGATTCCGCCGTCTTCGGGCAATACCGTGGCGATTGTATCGACGGTTCGGTCAGTCATACGGAAATCATCGACTTCATGGTGCGCGACAAATACCGGGATCGCGTATTTACATTTTATTCCACTCTCTGCGAAGAACTGTCAAAGATGGGATATTAGGCGTTTAAGCGCTGCTGTCGTTCTCATGAGCGAGAGCTTGACATACAAATGAGCTTTCTCAAGAATCGTAATTGTCCTTATTCCGTCTCCGCCATCCGGTAGCCCACGCCGACTTCCGTAAAAATATACATCGGTTCGTCCGAATTAGGCTCAATTTTCCGGCGGATATTCGCCATGTGTACGCGCAGTATTTTGTTGTCGCTGCTGGCATACGGACCCCAGAGCTCACGCATGATAAATTTATAGGTGAGAACTTTTCCAGCGTGCTCGCCGAGCAGCGCGACAATTTTGTATTCGTTCGGCGTCAGATTGACATCTTTGCCGCTGACGAACACACGGTGCTTCCGATAGTCAATTTCCATGTCGCCCACCTTGTACACACCCTGAAGCGCCACCGTGTCGTTTTCCATGGACGTGCGCGTATGGCGCAGTGCCGCGCGGATGCGCGCAAGCATTTCAATGGTACCGAAAGGCTTTGTAAGATAATCGTCCGCGCCCAAGTCCAGCGCTTTCGCTTTATCCTCCTCCATCGAACGCGCGGATATGACGATGATGGGCGTTTTCGTCCATTTCCGAACGCTTTGGATAATCTCGTTCCCATCCATGTCGGGCAAGCCAAGATCCAGAAGAATACAGTCCGGACAATGCGATGATATCATTTGAAGCGCCTTTTCGCCCGCGTCGGTAACGACCACGTCAAAACGATTGGCGACAAGCATCGCTTTCAGGAATTTTGCAATTCCAGCGTCATCCTCCACAATCAATACCTTCAAAGGACATTCAGCCATCATATTCCTCCTCGTGCGGCAGCCAGAAACGGATGATTCCCCCGCCCCGCTCGCGGTTGCCGGCGGTAATCTCTCCACCATGCGCGCGGACAATCGACCGGCATACGCTTAAGCCTATTCCCATATTGCGTTTTCCGTCCGCGGTAACGGGCGATCTCGCTGCGTTCATTTCAAAGATATGCGATAGCCGCGCTTCGTCAAATCCCGCGCCGTTGTCCTCGATGGAAACGCACACCCGCCCCGTCTCCACGGAAACATACACGTCGATATCCGTGGCGCTTTTTCCGTGATCCGCTACATTCTCAAACAGATTTACAAGTAACTGCTCGATCAGCACGCCGTCCATTTCGACCAGTAAAATCCGTTCGGGGCGGTGTACGTTCACCCGGATATCCGCGCAATTTTTCTTGAATTTCAATATCGCGCTGCCGATGATTTCCTCCAACACCTCGGCTTCCTTCTTGATATGCACTTCACCGCCGGAAAATTTGGTAATGGAGAGCAGGTTTTCCATAACCCGGATCAGCCATTTCGCATCCTTTTGGATTTCGCGTATCAGATCGTCCCGGTTTTCCTTTTCCATGTCCTGATTCTCAATCAGAGCGGAGCTTGCGCCAAGAATGGACGAAAGGGGCGTTCTTAAATCATGCGAAATAGATCGAAGCAGATTTCCGCGCATTTTCTCCGCGTCAATTTCGTATTTTAGCTGCTCCTGCCGCTTGATCTGCGAAGTAAGCGCGCTGATGATGAAGGAAACCAGCAGCATGGATACAAAGCTCAGCGGATATCCGCTGATGGAAAAATCGAACTCCAGAAACGGATAGGTAAATAAGAAATTTACGCAGAATACCGATATCAACGAAGCGACAATTCCATAAACAAAACCATTCGTGAAACGGGCGATCAACGCGACCGCCAGAATAAAAACAGGCGTGGCAAACGGGTTGTTGTCGTTATTTACTTTAGCCAATAATACGCAAAGAAGGACTGCGCACAACAGAATGAAAAAAGAAACAAGAACGCTTTTCAATTTCTGATTCTTCATTTCTTTCTTCCCTTCCCTATTCTTTGACAGAATTATTATAGCACAAATCTGAAACGATGTTCATTTCCTGCCGATTCTTTCCGAAAAATTGGCGGCATTTGACAGTATAATACGTATATTCATAGTTTTAGGAGGAAAGTTACATATGCACTCTGAAAAATACATAAGCGCCAAGAAAGAATTCTGGAACTGCATTCGGATGAGCATTTTCGGGATTGGCGTTCCCATCGTGATTGCGTTCAAAGAATGGCTTCCCATCATGCGCGCTGAAAAAGCGAAAGAAAAATAAGCTGTTGCTTCTAGAAGCTGCCGTCTTCCTTGCGAAGCCGGCGTTTTTTTCTGTCAAATTACAGAAATATCCGAACAGACGTTTGCGAAATGAGAAGGTTTATGATATAATGATTAGGCAACCGGCGCGAAGCGCGGTTGGCCGGGGCGCCGGAGGACCAAAGGGACTACGGCGACAATCATGACATAATGATTAGGCAAGCCGAAGGCCTGGCCGGCTCACGGACTCCAA
Source organism: uncultured Clostridia bacterium (assembly GCA_937907055.1). Lineage (GTDB taxonomy): Bacteria > Bacillota > Clostridia > Christensenellales > Aristaeellaceae > ZC3RG03. The sequence continues at coordinate 20,252 of CALCTW010000072.1, forward strand.
AGGAGGCCGTGACAATCACAATATAATGGAAGCCCAGTTGGCCGGGTCGCTAAAAACTTGAAATGGCTTCATCGACCATCATGACATACTCAAATAACAGAAATTTGGAGGAATACGTCGTGCGGGACGGAACCGAAAAGAAACTACAAATTCTCGAATTCATTCGGGAAGAAATCGAAGCGAAGGGGTATCCGCCTTCGGTGCGCGAAATCTGCGCGGCAGTCGGACTCAAATCCACCTCAACCGTACACGCGCACTTGAACCGTCTGGAAGACGAAGGCTACATCCGGCGCGACGCCTCCAAACCGCGCGCTATGGAGATTACCGACGCTCCTTTGGCAAAGGGGCGCAGCGTCCCTCTGGTCGGCCGAGTGACAGCGGGCGTTCCGATTCTCGCTCAACAGAATATCGAAGAATACTTCATGCTGCCCCAGAACGTAATTGGTCGGGACGAGTCCTTTATTCTCGCCGTGGAAGGCGACAGCATGATTGAAGCCGGAATTCTGAACGGCGATTATGTGGTGGTTCGCCGTCAAAATAACGCCGAGAACGGCGATATTGTCGTTGCCATGTTAGGCGACGAAGCGACAGTCAAGACATTTTATAAAGAAAACGGTCATTTCCGTCTCCAGCCCGAA
>CALCTW010000073.1 GCA_937907055.1 uncultured Clostridia bacterium
GACCGCGAACGGCGTGCAGGGGATGCGATTGCTTTCCGCGGAGGAAACGCGCGCGATGGAACCGAATGTTTCTCCTGCCGTGACAGGCGCGCTGCTGGCGGAGGAGAGCGGTATCGTGAGCCCGTACGAGATGACGATCGCGCTGGCCTATCACGCCGCGCAGAACGGAGCACGCTTTGTGTTTGACGCGCCGGTGACCGCGCTGAAAAAGACAGACAAAGGCTTTGAAGCTGTGACGCCCAAGGGGACCTATACCGCGAAAGCGGTCATCAACTGCGCCGGACTGGGCGCGGATCAACTGCATAATATGCTGTCGGAGGACCGGCTGCATATCACGCCGCGAAAGGGCGAGTATTACCTGCTGGATCACACGATGCAGTGCCCGTTTGATCACACCATGTTCCAGGTGCCCGGGAAAATGGGCAAGGGCGTACTGGTGACCCCGACCGCGCACGGAAATACCCTGCTCGGACCTTCCGCCGCGGATGTGCGTGATCCGCTGGATACGGCGACGACGGCGGACGGACTGGCTTTTGTGATGGAAAAGTGCAGGCTGACATGGCCGCAGGCCGGAAGCCGGAACACGATCACCACCTTTGCCGGGAACCGCGCGCACGAAGACGGCGACGACTTTGTGATCGGGCCGGTGGCCGGCTGCGAGGGCGCTTTTGAGGCGGTCGGGATCGAAAGCCCCGGTTTAAGCTCCGCGCCCGCGATCGGCGATGAACTGGGAGACATGGCGGCATCCTGGCTGAAGGCCGCGAAGAAGGAACAGGTGCTTCCGCCGGTGCCGCTGCTGCGGCCCTTCAGCGCGATGACCAATGAGGAACGCGCGGAACGCTGCAAAGCGGATGACAACTGGGGACAGATGGTGTGCCGCTGTGAGCAGGTGACCGAAGCGGAGATCCTGGACGCGCTGCACAGGCCTGTGCCCGCGAGAAGCGTGGACGGCGTGAAACGCCGCACCCGCGCGGGAATGGGAAGGTGTCAGGGCGGCTTCTGCTCGCCCCGTGTGATGCAGATGATCAGCGAGGAGACCGGGATCCCCATGACGGAAGTGACCAAGTGCGGCGGAGAGAGCCGGATGGTGCTTGGGACGATCAATGATCTTACGAAGGGAGGCGCGCGGTGATGGATCCGATCTGTGTGGATGTGCTGATCGTAGGCGCGGGCCCTGCCGGTCTCGCGGCCGCGATCGGCGCGAAAAAAGCAGGCGCGAATCCCGTGGTGCTGGAGCGTGAAGAGGCTCCCGGCGGCATTCTGAAGCAATGCATCCATAATGGCTTTGGCCTGCATCGTTTCGGCGAGGAACTGACCGGTCCGGAATATGCCGCCCGTGATATCAGAACTGCCGGGGAAATGGGCATTGACATCCGTACGGGAGTGACGGTGCTGAGCGTGGAGCCTGACCGTACGGTGACCTGTGTGAGCCGGAAGGCGGGGCTGCAGGTGTTCAAGGCCGGCGCGGTCGTGCTGGCAATGGGCTGCAGAGAACGCCCCCGCGGCGCGCTCGCGACACCCGGCACACGCTGCGCCGGTGTCTACAGCGCCGGTACCGCGCAGAAACTGGTGAACCTGATGGGCTATATGCCGGGAAAGCGTGTGGTGATCCTGGGCAGCGGCGACATCGGCCTGATCATGGCGCGCCGTATGACACTGCAGGGCGCCAAGGTGCTGGCCTGCGTGGAGATCATGCCTTATTCAGGCGGACTGAACCGGAATATCGTGCAGTGCCTGAACGATTATGATATTCCGCTGTATCTTTCCCACACGGTAACGGATATCCGCGGCAGGGAGCGCCTGGAGGGCGTGACTGTGATGCGGGTGGATGAGAACAGGACGCCGATCCCCGGAACGGAGATCGAGTTTGACTGTGACATGCTGATGCTGTCTGTGGGACTGATCCCGGAGAACGAACTGACGAGCGGCACGAAAGCGCAGATGAGCAGCGCGACCAACGGCGCGATCGTGGACAATGACCTGCAGACCTCCGCGGCCGGTGTGTTCGCGTGTGGCAATGTGCTGCACGTGCATGATCTGGTGGACTTTGTGAGCGATGAAAGCTTCCGCGCCGGTGAAGCGGCGGCACGCTTCGCGAGGGGCGAGCTGGAGGCGGTCAGTATGATCCCCGTGAACGACGGGCAGGGTGTGCGCGGATGCGTACCGCAGCGGATCCGTACGGACGCGGAGGAAGTGAAGCTGATGTTCCGCCCGGCCAACGTGTACAAGGGGCATTATGTGGTGCTCCGGGCAGGAGATAAAGCCGTGCAGACGGTGAAGAAAATGATCATGGCGCCGGGTGAGATGGTTGAAATGACCCTGAAGGGCGAGACGCTGCAAAAAGCGCTTGCCGCGGGATCACTGACAGTGGAGATCACCGCGCAGAAGCCCTGACAGAACAGAAACAAACAAAAGGACCGGTCGATTGACCGATCCTTTTTTGATGGCGTGCCTGAACGCGATGTGTTTGAATGCCGGAACGGGAAAAAATCACTTTCCGCCGAACAGGTTGGAAAGCAGATCGGAGATCGCGTCACCGATCCCGTTATCCTTGCCGGAATGCTTGCGGATGATATCGTCCACAAGATCATTGCTTTCACCCTTCAGGATATACAGGGCGGCGCGGCGCTGATCCGCGGAAGCCGCGCGGAAGGCATCCAGAAGGCTTTTTTCAGCGGCGGTCTTGGTGGTCGTGCTCTTGGCCGTGGTGGTCTTGGCGGTCGTTGTTTTGGCCGTTGTGGTTTTAGACGCGGTGGTTTTGGAGGTTGTGCTCTTGGAAGCGGTCGTCTTGCCGGAAGTGGATTTGCCGGTGGTCGTCTTGGTGGCGGTGGATTTGGCAGAAGTGGTCTTCTTCGGGACCTTGCCTTCCTTTTCGGCCTTGGCGGCATTCAGAAGAGAAGCCTGGGTGACACCGGTCGCCTTGGCGATGGCTTTCAGCTGGGCCTGTGTCGGTTCCGCCTGACCGCGTTCGTACTTGCTGATGTCGCTGTCATCAACGCCGATCTTGCGGGCGAGCTTGTCCTGGGTCAGGCCCGCGCCGGTGCGTGCCTGTTTGATCAGATCTCCGAGATAAACACCCATATTGATTATACTCCTTTTATATGTTTATTTGATGCGGATCGATAGGCAGGGCAGCGTTCACCGCTGCGCGGCTCCGTACTGCAGCACGCTGTCAACAGCCTTGTGCCATCCGGACGCGAGGGCTTCGCGCTCCGCGGAGGTGGTGCCGGGAATGAAGAGCTTTTGCGTGTGGAGGGAAGACGCGGTCTCATGCGGATCGCGGAAGAGCCCGACACCGAGCCCGGCAAGCATCGCGGCGCCGAGCGCGGTGGTTTCGGATGTACCGGGACGCTCGACCTTTATGCCCAGCAGATCGCTCTGGAACTGCATGAGCAGATCATTGCGGGAGGCACCGCCGTCTACTTTCAGGTGGGTGGGCGCTGTGCCGCAGTCCTTCACCATGGCGGTAAAAAGATCCATGGACTGATAGGCGATGGAATCCAGCGCGGCGCGGACGATGTGGCCGCGGTTGGTGCCGCGCGTCATGCCGAGCAGTGTGCCGCGGGCGTACATATCCCAGTAAGGGGCGCCGAGGCCGGTAAACGCCGGGACGAGATAGACACCGCCGGCATCGGGGACCGTCTGCGCCACTTTTTCACTTTCAGCCGCGGTGCTGATGAGCCCCAGACCGTCACGCAGCCACTGGATGGTGGCGCCGCCCATGAAAACACTGCCTTCCAAAGCATAGACAGGCTCGCCCTTCAGCCGCCAGGCCATGGTGGTGAGCAGACCGCTGTTGCTCCTGCGGAATTCCGAGCCGATGTTCATCAGCATGAAGCAGCCGGTGCCGTAGGTGTTCTTCACATCTCCTTTGTCGAAGCAGCCCTGTCCGAAAAGGGCGCAGTGCTGATCGCCCGCGATGGCGGCGACCGGAATGGGCACGCCGAGGATATCGCTGCGGAGGATGCCGACGACCGCCGCGCTGTCCACAACATGGGGGAGGATGGCGCGGGGAACATTCAGCATATGGAGCAGATCATCATCCCAGTCCTGCGTGTGAAGGTTGAAAAGCATCGTGCGGCCGGCGTTTGTGGCATCGGTGACGTGCGGATGACCCTCGCACAGGTTCCAGCAGAGGAAGCTGTCCACTGTGCCGAAGCAGAGCTGACCCTGCCGCGCCTTCTCATGCAGATCGAACTGATCGAGGATCCATTTGATCTTGGTGCCGCTGAAGTAGGCGTCGGGGATGAGCCCGGTCTTTTCACGGATCATGTCTGAAAGCCCGTCCCGGACAAGGCGGTCCACGATCTGCGCCGTGCGCCTGCACTGCCAGACGATGGCGTTGCAGACGGGACGGCCGGTCTGCCGATCCCAGATCAGCGTGGTCTCGCGCTGATTGGTGATGCCGATCGCGGCGATCTCGGCAGGATCGATATTGGCCTTTCGGACCGCCGCGCGGAGGGATTCGATCTGTGTGGAGAGGATATCGCCCGGATCATGCTCCACCCAGCCGGGCTGCGGATAATACTGGGGAAACTCCTGAGAGGCTGAGGCGATCTCATGCCCTTCGGGGGTGAAAATGATGGCACGGGAAGAGGTTGTGCCCTGATCGAGCGCCACAAGATAGCGTTGATTCATGAGGTCCTTCTTTCATTACAGCATCGTGTGATTTTTACAAGGAAAGATACGATCTAATATTGTATTCATTTTACAGGATACAGCCTGAAAATGCAAACGCAAATATGAAGAAAAGGCTTGAAATTTTACGAGGGGTATGATAATATTGGTACTGCTCTTAATCAAAGGAGGTTGTTTTATGGTAGTATTGGACATTCTGGTCGTGATTATCGCGATCATTCTGATCGTTTCTGTTCTGCTGCAGGACAGCAATGCTGATGGTATGGGCGCGCTCACCGGCGGCTCCAGCGAATCTTTCTTTGGCAAGAACAAGGGTAACTCCCTGCAGGGCAAGCTGGCGATGATCACCAAGATCGCCGCCGTGGCTTTCGTTGTCGTCTCGCTGCTCATCCTGATCCTGGTCAGCTGATCCGCGAACGGGAAAGATCATTGAAGCGAACGCTATAAAGGGCTGGCAATATTGTCAGCCCTTTATTTCGGTTTCACGGGTGCATTATATTGATGCCGGGAAAACAGGCTTTTTTGCCTGTTCCGGATGGAGTTTAGCATGATTTTGATGAATGTACAGGGCGTATCCAAGTCCTTCGGCGGTCATGAGGTGCTGCAAAGCGTATCCATGACACTGCAGAATGGGATGCGGATGGGCCTGGTGGGGGTCAACGGCTGCGGCAAGACCACGCTGCTGCGGATCCTGAGCGGCAAAGAGCATGCCGATGGCGGAGAGATCCTGCTGCCGAAGGGGATCCGGCTGGGTTTTCTGGAGCAGGTGAATTAGGCCGCCCCGGATAATACGGTATATCAGGAACTGGCGGATGTGTTTCTGCCCGTGGTGGAGATGGAAAAGAAGCTGCGTGATATGGAGCAGCAGATGAGTGATCCCGCCGGGGCGGATATGACCGCGCTGTATGAAAACTATGATAAGCTGATGCGGCGCTATGAGGACGCGGGCGGCTATGAGTGGCCCTCCCGTGTGCAGGGCGTGCTGGCGGGCCTGGGCTTTACGCGCGAACAGCAGAGTCAGCCGGCCAATGTGTTATCCGGCGGCGAGCTGACGCGGCTTTTCCTTGGCAAGCTGCTGCTGCAGCAGCCGGATATCCTGCTGCTGGACGAGCCGACCAACCATCTGGATCTGAGCGCGCTCAGCTGGCTGGAAAAGTATCTGCTGGATTATAAGGGAACGGTGCTTGTGGTCTCCCATGACCGTTTCTTTCTGGACCGCGTGTGTACGGATATCACCGAGGTGCTGCTGGGACGAAGCGAGCAGTATCACGGCAACTATACCACCTATATGGCGCAGCGGACGGAACGCTTCGAGAGCCGCATGAAGGCGTACGAGCTTCAGCAGAAGGAGATCGAACGTCAGGAAAAGATCATTGAGCGGTACAAGAGCTTTAACCGTGAAAAATCGATCCGCGCGGCGCGCAGCAAGCAGAAGCGGCTGGATAAGATCGAACGGCTGGAAAAACCGGAGGAGGATAAGCAGATCGGCTTCTCCTTTACGGCCAGACGCCGCACCGGTGATGATGTGCTGGAGATCCGCGGGCTGGAAAAAGGCTTTGACGGACGCACACTGTTCCGGAACCTGGAGATGCTGGTAAAGGCCGGAGACCGTGTGGCCATCGTGGGCCCGAACGGTGTGGGAAAATCCACGCTCTTCAATATCCTGACCGGCGGGCTGCCCGCGGACAACGGTTACTTCCGGTGGGGCGCCAATGTGGATGTGGGTTACTATGATCAGCATCAGCGTTCCCTGCACGCGGAAAAGAGCGTGCTGGACGAGGTGTGGGATCATTTTCCGAGGATGGAACAGTATCAGGTGCGCGGCGCGCTGGGAATGTTCCTTTTTACCGGGGAGGATGTGTTTGAGAAGATCGGCACGCTCTCCGGCGGTGAGAAGGGACGCGTGGCGCTGACCGAGCTGATGCTGCGGCAGGATAATGTGCTGCTGCTGGACGAGCCGACCAACCATCTGGATATGGACAGCCGCGAGGTGCTGGAGGACGCGCTGGAGGATTTTGAAGGCACGATCCTTTCGATCTCCCATGACCGTTATTTTATCAACCGGTTTGCCAACAAGGTGGCGGTGCTGTCCACGGACGGTGTGCGCGTGTATAACGGCAACTGGGATGATTATCAGAATGAATTGCTGCGTCAGCAGCAGCCGGAGGATGAAGAGACGGCCGGCATGACAAGGACCCAGCTGGATAAGCTGAAGCGTCAGAAGAAGGCCGGTGAGGAGAGCCTGCGCCGTCTGCGTCAGGAGCTGAAGCAGGCAGAGGCGGCTGTGCAGGATGTGGAAAAACGTCTGGCAGCCAAGGAAGCAGAGCTTTCCAGCCCAGAGGTATACGGGGATCCGGCGAAGGCCGCGAAGGCGAGCCGGGAATACCAGCAGCTGCAGGAAGAGCAGCTGGAGGCCTACAGCCGCTGGGAAGCGGCGGAGGAAGCAATGGCGGAAGCCGGAGCGTGAAAACGAGAAGGAGGGAGCGGCATGAGTGAGCATGAAGGACACCGCGCGCGGCTGCGGGAGCGGTACGCGCAGACGGGATTTGACGGCTTTGCGGATCATGAAGTGCTGGAACTGCTGCTGACCTACTGCATTCCGCGACGGGATACCAATCCGTTGGCCCACAGACTGATCGAGCGGTTTGGCAGCCTGCACGGCGTGATGTGCGCCGATCAGGAGGAACTGAAGCGCGTTGACGGCATGGGCGAAAACAGCGCGGCTTTTGTGAGCATGCTGCTGCCGCTGCTGAGAAAAGTGGAACTGAACGGAGAAGACGAACGGCTGCTGCTGGATACCTATGGAAAACTGAAGGAATACTGCCGGAAGCTGTTCATCGGCGAAAAGCAGGAAGTGCTGTATCTGATCTGTCTGGATCCCTCACTGCACCTGATCCGGCCTGTGCTGCTGTCACGGGGAACGGTGGACGGGATCGCGGCGACGGCGCGGCTGGTGGCGGGCGAAGCCATGAAATGGAATGCCAGCGGCGTGGTGCTGACGCACAATCATCCGAGTGGAAATCCCAGCCCCTCGCAGGAGGATATCCGTTTCACGGAGGATGTGCGAAGAGCCCTGAACGCGCTGGACATTACGCTGCATGATCATATCATTGTGGGGCGTACGACGCTGAGCCTGACGGAAGCCCAAAGATCCGCAGAGGAGGAACCGTGAGACACAGAAGGAAGAAGCACAGGCTGATGAAGATGATCCTGATATTATTGTTGATCGTTGTTCTGATCGCCGCGGGCGGAGTCGGCGCGATGCTGATCGCGGAGGAGAACTGCAGGAAGAACGCGGCGCCGGAGAAGGGCGAAGCAATCATTGTGCTGGGCGCGCAGGTAAAGGAAAACGGGGAATTATCCCTGCAGCTGCGGCTGCGGCTTGAAAAGGCGCTGGAAGCCTGGAATGCCCGTCCGCGCCCCATCGTGGTGTGCGGCGGACAGGGCAGCAATGAACCCTGTACAGAAGCGGACGCGATGGCGGAATACCTGACAGCCCACGGTGTGCCGGGGGAGATGATCCTGAAGGATACCGGAAGTATCAATACCTATCAGAATATCGCGAACGCGGCGGAGCTGCTGGGGGATCAGGTGAAGGATGTGCTGATCGTGACCAGCGATTATCATATGCCCCGTTCGCTCGCCATCGCGCGGGATGCCGGGTTCAACGCGTGGGGGATTCCCGCGAAGACGATGAATGAATACTGGCTCAAGAATCATGCCCGCGAGGCGCTCGCGTGGGTGAAATACGCGGTGCAGCGGGTGACCGGATGGGATCTGAACCTGCCGATCTGAAACGAATAGAATGACAAAAGAAAACGTGTTCCGTTCATGAGGACGGGACACGTTTTTTTAGTGGGAATCCTGTGCCGGAAAAAGGTTTACTGATCCAGCAGTTTGACAAAAATGCCGTGCGCGGCAGCCCAATCCCGGACAGCGGTATTAGCAGCGCTGCACATGAAGACGATATCGGCGCAGCCGGTGAAGGCATCCTCCGCGATCGATGTGAGACTGTCCGGCAGGATGACGAGCAGCAGACTGTCACATCCGGCGAAGACACCTTCGGCGATGGCGGTCACCCCTTCGCTGATCCTGAGCTGAGAAGCGGCGGTATTGGTAAAGGCGGCTTCTGTCAGCACGGATACGGAAGATGGGATGCAGATCTCAGAGCCCGCGGGGATGACCTGCTCGGAAACGAGCGTTTTTCCGCAGCGGGTGCAGATGATCATGCCGCGAAGACCGTTGGATGTATCGGTGGCCGGAACATAGGCGCCAAAGCCGAGACCGGCGGGATCGACCGGCGAAACAGTGACGGAAGCGCCGGTCACGGTGCCTGTGACATCCTGCGTATTCACATCGAAGCATTCTTCCACATAGGGAGCGAAGGTGTAATCGCCGAGCGCTTCGTGAGTGACCTTGAAGGTGACAGAGCAGGCGGCGGAGCCGATGGCGGAGACACCGTTTCCGAGGATGAAGTAGCCGTATTCGTCATTGGGGTTGACCTGCGCACCTTCCGCGCTGATAAAACGGAAGGCTGTATGATCATACCGGAGGCCGATACGCGCCCATGCGCCTTCAGACGAGGTGAAGGTGAAACGGAAGACATAAGTATCATCCGGGGTCAACGGCTTTTCTTCAGCCGGAGCGGATGAAGAGACCACGCATACGAGCAGCAGGATGAGCAGCAGAGCCAGCCGTCTGAAAAGGGAATGGTTCAAAATCAAAACTCCTTTGGTTCTTCAAACAGAGTGCAGCCGGTGCGGCGGAAATAGGCGATGCGTTCCTCAATATCGCTTTCCCTGACCTCAAAATAGGCCGCGAGGCAGGGAATGCACATATACCGGGTGGCGCCCCGATTGATGAGCTTTTTGGTGACGGCGATCTCATCGCGGGTGACTGCTTTACCGCACTGCTTACATACTTCAGGATTGCTCATCAGCATTCCTTCAGCTTGGCCAGGAACACACGGCAGCCGTGGCCGGGAACCTTGAGATTGAAGTAATCACGCTTGATGCCCATGTTTTCACCGGTGATGGCATCGGTCAGCTCCAGACCGAAGTTGCTGCCGTAGGGCAGGCCGGCATCGGCAAAGGTGAAGGGAACTTCGCCTTCACGGGGCGCGAAGTTGAAATAGGCAATGGCGAATTCGTTATCGGAAAGATGCTTGAACATGGTGAAGCCGCAATCCTGATAATCACGCCACCAGCGCTGATCGGCGTCATCCCAGCCTTCGGAGATCACGCGGCCGCGGTACACGATGTAGGGAGGACGGGCTTCGATATCCTGATTGATGCGCAGGAGCGCCTTGTTGAGGCACAGTTCCTTGCAGAAATCATTCATATTGCGCACATCGCCGCCCAGCATCAGGGGCGCGGAGAGCATGCACCACAGGGCGAACTGGGTGCGGTAATCTTCATCGGTGCAGGCATCGCCCAGCGCCACATTGCCCTTGCCGTACATGCCGACGGTGAGCATATCGATGTCATTGAAGCAATCAGGGCCGCTCATGCAGAAGTTGTCCAGCTGGCTCTTGACGATCTCGGAGAAGGACTTGAAGTTGTCCTGAATATCACCGGTGGAACGGTAGAGATGCGCGCCCAGAGACTTCATCCACTTCCAGGGCTCGTAGGTGCCCCAGTTGCAGGCGGAGAAAACGATATCGCGGCCGCTGGCCTTGAGCGCCATGCTCATGGTGGCGTAACGATTCTTGCAATCCGCGCTGGAGGGGAAATTGCAGAAGTCATACTTGAGGTAGTCCACGCCCCATTCCGCGAAAGTCTTCGCGTCAACGAATTCGTGGTCAAAAGAAGAGGGATAACCCGCGCAGGTGCGCACACCGGCACAGGAATACATGCCGAACTTGAAACCGAGAGAATGGACATAATCACTCAGCGCCTTCATGCCGTGGGGGAACTTGGCGGGATCGGGAACCAGACGGCCTTCGGCATCACGTTCGCGAAGAAGCCAGCAGTCATCGATGACGATGTATTCGTAGCCGGCTTCCAGATAGCCCTGTTCCTTCATGGTGAGAGCGGTCTGGCGGATGAGTTCGTCAGAAATTTTGTCGCCGAAAGTGTTCCAGCTGTTCCAGCCCATGGGGGCCTTTGCGATATGGGACATAGTGGATACCTCCTGATGATTAATGTGATAATAAGGTAAAAAACTGCATAAAAATCATGATGACCATATATGCCATTATAAAGGGTAAAGCGTGTTTTTTCAAGGTTGATTCTGCCGGGGGATGAAAATATAAAGGGAAAGGAACCGGTTTTTAGATGATTTATGCCACAATGCTGCCACAAATCATCGTTATGATGAAAATGCGATCGAAAGATCGTCCCCTCTTTTATCGGGATGCCGTCCCCCCGGCATCCTTTTTGATTGCCTTTTTGGCGTGCTGAAAAAAGGCCCGGCATAAAGGAGTATCGGAACAAAAGGCGAATAGATACAGAGAATGATCATTGTAATCGACCGGAGGGATGCTTATGTTTGAGGCTGATCAGGTGCTGCCGGGAGTTTATCACATCAAGGATATCATGGGCGTATGTATGACCCTGATCACAGGCAGTGACCGGGCACTGCTGGTGGATACCGGATATGGTATTGAGGATGTGCAGGCATTTGTCAGGA
>CALCTW010000074.1 GCA_937907055.1 uncultured Clostridia bacterium
GGCAGCATGGCGGCAACGCTGGGCGTGCTGAACCCCTTCCGCTACAGAGGGTATGTGTATGACGAGGAGACCGGGCTGTATTACCTGAGGAGTAGGTATTATAGTGTTGTATGGGAGAGGTTTTTAAATCCTGATATATTTGTCAAGAATCAAAGTAGCGCCTTTCATTATTGCATACCGAATCCGATAAATATGTTTGATGGGGACGGATGTGAAGAACGTGTATGTGGAGATCCAATAGCAGTATATTACACCTCACCTTATTATTTTTTGACAAAATCCACCTCATTATACAAAAATGGACAACTTACTGAGTTTATACAGGGAGAATATGGTACATATCCTGGCCAACCGGTTTTAATATATGATATTGTAGAGAATGATGCAGGTGATATAAAAAGTTATTTTGGTATATTGGAGTTTTACCATGAAGGGAAGCTTCAGTCTAGTGAGTTGGGTTTTATACCTGCAGACGCGCTTTCTCCAACGCTTTATAATGCAATCTTTCCGGTTGGTCATGTGTTTGAGCATGTGGATGTCTAGTATAATGGTGTTGATACTATGCAGTACTATTTGAAACAGATTGGATATGATATACTTGTTACAAAAAAATATGACCAAAGAACAATGAATACTGTAAAACAATTCCAAAGCGATGTTGGAATTGTTGTGGATGGTAAAGCTGGTGATAATACATTTAGGTGGATTGCGTGGTAGTGGATAAGACAGTTTTTGATGGATAATGGTATAAGTGAAAATCAAATAGATCCGCGAAACAATCCGAACAATTAATTATAAGGAGCCGTTTCTCTATGAATATAAAGCGATTCGTTATTTTTTTGATTCTTGTGTGTACTTTGGTACTTGCCACAGTCGGTCTTGCCGAACCGCAGGTCTATTATAATGAGTCAGATATGAATGAGGGGGATATTACCCCTGAATAGATCATCACATATATTGAGAATATCATGCGAGAAAGAAAGCGGGCAACGCTGAAGATAAATGGCGCGGATCTGGATCAGGCTGTTTTTTACGACCCTAATGAGGATTATCTGTTTTATTATTGGTTTAAATCATTTATTGATCCTTGGACTAACGAGCGCGTAGCGGAATGGATGGTGTTTGGTTTTAAGGATTATCTTCCGTATGAGTTCTTTTATTAGAATGTTTCCTCACCTGATTACGGTGATAGGAGGTCTTTCTCTTTCTTCAACAGTAGAAACGAAGAAGTATACAACATTTCTGACACCGAGGCCCTTGAAACACTTTTGGAGAGTGAAAAGTACACTTTATTATTTGAAAAAACAACTGTATTTGAACCTCCTTTAGATAATGTAAGTGAAATGGATGTGTTGAATAAAGCGGTGATCAAAGTGGATTACGATAATGAAATCAAGGGGTTGTTGTGGTGCGGTGGTACAAAGCGTGTTATACCGGTATATCTTTCTGTCTCCGAACTGTTTTTAAGGTTGTACGCGGAGATAAGGTATGAAGTATGGGAGAACAGAAATACTTGGCATATATGTATCTATCCGGAGAACAGCATCCGTTATTACACTGAAAATCCTTTGGATCCACATCCGATTCCGTAGTTTGATGAAGAAATGTGCTGGATTGATCAGCATGTTGTTTGCAATTGATGATATGACAGAGGTCGGAACATATCTGGAACTCTCCGGATGACGGCATTGATTCGTAAAGAGGAAGTACCGCACACGATGGAAATACAGCATGGATGAAGGATACACAGCTAAACCGTATCACGGAAACGGAATACGACCTGAGCGACCGTCCCTGCAGGATCAGGATCACTCAATCTTTTACTCATTGCGATGCTACTAATTGTACAATACATAATACGGGTATTATTCAGAGAATCATCACATTAAAGGATTTCTACGGCATAACAACAATCGAAGTAGAATAAGGAGAGAAGAATATGAAACACTTACTTGTTAAACTTGCTTGCATGTTGCTTTCTGTTATGCTTTTGTTGAACGTGGGATACGCGGAGTCGATTTTTCCCAAGCAGGAAGTACTGGATGAAGATGTGTCTGTTGATTATCAGATGATCTACTTTGCCGGAGTGGCGGCATACTGCGCGATCAATGTGGTAAAGCCGATCATGTATGATGTTGATCTTGTTATTAAAAAAACATATCAGCAAATCACAGAAGAGGTTGAGGCAGAGGCGGATTTCTCATGGATTTGGAGGTCCGACGATACGGAGCCGGAATATTATGTTGAGATCGTATATACGTTTGGACGAAGCGCCAAGATTGTGGTGATGTCGAAAACGTTCCGCTTACAGGATAAAGAGGATATACTGCAGGATATGTATATGACAAACGGGGTGGTGTGGGGATAGCCAATCACAGACACCAACCGGATCACGGACCTTTTGAAGACCCTTGAGGTGGAAACCGTTCAGTATTGGATCATTTCCCCTTATGTACCTTTGGATTCGATGGATTTTGTATATTTTGATGTTTATGACAGTAGTTATGGTATTACCGGCAAGGAACTTTCTGCAGATGAGGTTGAAATCCATCCGGAGGGGTACACGACAACGATCACAGTTGACTGACCGGAGCGGTAGCTTGAAGCACCAACTCGATATGCTTTCCGGAGCAATACGGTAACAAAATCGTTTAAATAAACAATCTGATTATACGCCCCCCAACTATGGAAGAAAGGACTGATCTATGATGAAACGAATCCTGATTATCTGCATCGCGTGTTTGATGATGATTCCTGTGTGCCATGCAGTCGGAGCGCATGACGACGCGTGGTATCAGCAGCATCTGAATGATAATCTGAACAATCGCCCTGCCGCCAGCGGATGCATTCACGACTGGACGGAATGGGAATGCGTTTTTGAAGCGCTGGAGGAGGAGCCCGGTCTGGAGGAACGCGTATGCGCGCTTTGCGGAAAGCTGCAGGAGCGGGAGATCCCTTCTCTGGCGGATCAGCGGGCGGAAGAAGAGGCGAATGCTTTTGTCCCGGATGAGACCATGCTGATCTGGCGTCATGCCGATGAGAACGGAAACGAAACGCGGGAATATGTGACGATGGCCACACCGGGCCTGATGACCTGCGCCGTGGTCGATCAGGAGATGAACGTGATCGATGTGCCGACCATCGAACTGGTCACGCAGCAGGAAAAGCCCATGGATCGGACGATGGGTTATCTTCTCACGGACATTGGGTACGAACGTACCGGTACGAACAGATTTATGTCCGGTGACAGCATTTCTGCCGGTGTGATCGTGTTTGTTCTGGATGATACGGAGGAACTTCTTCATCTCTTATACAAGAATCAGATCACCTATATATATCCGAACGGCATCGTGTATTACACGCCGCAGGCCGAAACGCCCTATAAGCGTGCGGTTGTGATCGATGACGGCTACGGCACGAAGGCCCGCGTATTTATAAAGCCTACGGAAGGCGCGACCGAGGTGACGAAGATCTCGGGCGGGACAGAGGTCATCGTGTACAACGCCGCGGACAAGTGGTGCTTCATTGAGTATGAGGGCATGGTAGGCTATGCGCATCAGGAGCAGCTCACCTTCTATCTGCCTGAGGAAGCGGAAAATGAGATCGAAGGGGCTTATATCATTGTGAATGAGGACAATCCGCTGACGGAGCGCCGTCCGTGGTTTCCGTCGTCGGAGAGAGCGACCGTGATGGCCGGGGAAGAGTATGACATCATTGGCTATTATCGGGATTATAACGGTACGATGTGGTACCGTTTCGACACCAATACGCCCAACGGACGTTTCTATGTGAGTGAAAAATCTGTGACAGTCGGATATCGGTGAGGAGGATGGCGCAATGAAGAACCGGAGGATCGTGTTGTTTCTGATGATCTCAATCCTGTTGCTTGGCATTTGCGGCTCCGCGGCCGCGGAGGTCGCGAGCGGCAGCGTGAGAGACGGTGTGTTTGATAACAAAGAAGGGATCTCCTTTACTGTTCCCAAGGGTTTCACGGTGGTGGAACAGACGAACAAGAGCGCCGGCTTCTTCCGGATCGCTCTGGAAGGAAAGCAGGATCTGTATGGCTTCGCGCCCGCGATGGTGGTGGATATCTACCCCGGCGCGAAGAACATTTCTTCTTACAAGGCAGCGGATTTCAGGGAGGATATCGTCCGGCACCGTATCAGCTGGGGCGATGATACCTATTCCGATTTTCTGTTCCTGAATGATGATATCATCAACGATAACGGATACAAGACCCGGGAGATGTTCCTGATCTGCCGTCTGGAGCGCTGGGGTTCCACACGCAACAGTTATACCTACGGCCTCTGCTTCAGCACACGCAAGAGTTTTGTGAGGATCTACTATTCCTGCTTTGGCTCACAGCAGAGCATGGTGACAGATATCGAAGGCGCCCGTCAGATTTATGATACGCTGATCGTGCCGTGACAGAAGGGAGAGATGAGCGATGAAGATCAAACGCGTAGTGTTATGGATTCTTGTGCTGATGACGATGTCGCTGTCGTTGAATGCTTCGGCAGCGGTATTCACAGAGAAAGGAACGCTGGAGAACCGGCAATATACGAACGGCAGTTTTTCGTGCACGCTGCCGGAAGGCTTCAAAATCGTCTATTTTGATGAGGACAGGCAGGCGGTCGTTTTTGAAGGCAAGGAGGACGCGAACGGCTTTATTCCCACGCTGACGATCTATGTGGGCGAGCGTCTGCTTGCGCTGGATGAGCTGACCGAGGCGGATGAAAAAGCATTCATCCAGCAGGCCTATGAAGGCACCAATATTCTGAAAATGCAGGATGCAACGGAAAAGATGGGCGAGACCGAGGTGCATCGTTTCCTGCATTTGTACAATACGCCCGATGGCCGTATGAACATGAGCCTGAGTATCTACGCGAATATCGGGGAAGAACACGCGGTGGAGATCACCTATCAGGGCTATACCGCCACTCGCTCCGCGCCGGATGACCTGCGCGCGCTGGAGGAACTGCTGAACAGCATCGCCTTTGGTGAATAAGCGCCGGTCCTGACGGAACGGCGGTATCGGTATTAAGATGGAACAGTATATGAGCATGCGATCCGGAAATACCGGGATGATGGATTCCTGAAAAGCGGATAGGCATGAAAAGCACAGGAATGACCGCATAATATGGAGGATATAGAGATGCGAAGGTTGTTTGCCTTGATAATGACGCTTATTCTTGCAAATGTAATGGTGAATGCGAATGCAGAGACTGTAAGGCCGCTCGAAAACAGCGCGACACAGAACGATATCGCGAATCATGTATATATGACGAGGATCACGGACTATTCGGCCGAAACCAACACGGCAACATTTATCCTTTATCTGCCTGAGTTATATGAGGATGCAGATATTATGGATTTGGCTGTGAATGATTCGATCCTGATCGGCGGCACAGAATATGTGATCACAGATATAGAAGAACCGTTCTTCGATATCTATATTGATATCTATATTGATGCAGACGGCAGAAAAGAATTGGTGCAGTTGATGAGAACCCCCTCCGGTTATTGGCAGGTTTACGAAGACGGGGCTTATGTATGGGATGAAGTTTATAGGATAAACGAAGAGATCCCGGAGAACCTGATCTTTCTGGATCGTATTGAGAACGCATACGGCGCGCCGCTCTATATCCCTATCTATCATAGCAGTCGTGATTTTGTGAAGGCCCTGGTCTCGGAGGATAACGGACATGGCTTTGATTACATGAATATCTATGTCGCTTTTGATGAGTTGGGTAAGCCGGTGATCGTTGAAAGATTTCATGTGCCATGGGGTTGAAGCGCGTAAGGGGGCTAATACGGCAATCCCCGGACTGCCGTGCCTTCGGATAACATCGGTGTTGTTTCGGAGAATCATAAAACTGCTTTTGCAAACAATCAAAATTAAATCTCCCGTTCCGGCATGATACGCGGAACGGGAGATCATTTTTATGTCCGGTTATTCGATTCGGGAAGCGGCTGTGAAAGCGTCATCGCCCTCTCCGGCATCGATCACGAGGGTTTCGCCGGGCAGAATGCTGCCGCGGATCATCTCGCGGGCGGCCAAGGTCTCGATGCGGCTCTGGATCACGCGCTTCATGGGGCGCGCGCCGTAGATGGGATCGTAGCCGAGGGAGAGCAGCTTATCGACGGCGGAGGCGGTCAGCTCCAGCCCGATCTGCTTTTCCTTCAGGCGGCCGCGGAGCTTCTCCAGCAGCAGATCCGCGATATCCTTCACCTGCTCACGGGTGAGCGGCGCGAAGAACACGGTGTCATCGATGCGGTTGAGGAATTCCGGCCGGAACTGGGAGCGCAGCAGCGCGCGCACCTGATCACGGGCGGCCTCGGAAAGGCTGCCATCGGCTTCGATGCCCTCCAGGATCTGCGAGGAACCCAGATTGCTGGTCATGATGAGGATGGTGTTTCTGAAATCCACGGTGCGGCCCTGACTGTCGGTCACACGGCCGTCATCCAGGATCTGCAGCAGGATGTTGAATACATCGGGGTGCGCCTTTTCCATTTCGTCAAACAGCACCACGCTGTAGGGCTTGCGGCGCACGGCTTCGGTCAGCTGGCCGCCCTCCTCATAGCCCACATAGCCCGGAGGCGCTCCGATGAGACGGGAGACGGAGAACTTTTCCATGTACTCGGTCATATCGATGCGGATCAGGCTCTTTTCATCGTCGAACAGGGATTTCGCGAGGGTCTTGGCCAGCTCGGTCTTGCCGACACCGGTGGGGCCCAGGAACAGGAAGCTGCCGATGGGGCGGTTTTCATCCGCCACACCCGCGCGGGAACGCAGAATGGCTTCGCTTACGCTCTGCACGGCTTCATCCTGACCGATCACACGGCGGTGAAGCTCCTCCGGCAGACGGAGCAGCTTTTCGCGCTCGGTCTCCACCAGCTTGCTCAGGGGGATGCCGGTGCGGCGGCTGACGATACGGGCGATCTCTTCTTCGGTCACCTTGTCACGTAAAAGATCGGTATCGGTCTTGGTCTTTTCTGCCTCGGCCAGCTGCTGCTGCAGGCGGGGCAGCTCGCCGTATTGCAGTTCCGCGGCCTTGTTCAGGTCATAATTGCGCTTGGCTTTGTCGATCTGCGCGTTGACGGATTCGATCTCCTCGCGCAGCTTCTGCACGCTGCCGATCTGCGTCTTTTCATTTTCCCACTTGGCCTTCATGCCGTCAAACTGCTCGCGCATCTCGGTCAGTTCCCTGCGGATGACGGACAGACGCTCTTCGCTCAGCTTGTCGGTCTCCTTTTTCAGAGCGGCTTCCTCGATCTCGTGCTGCATGATGCGCCGCGCGATATCATCCATTTCGAAGGGCATGCTGTCCATTTCGGTGCGGATCATGGCGCAGGCTTCGTCTACAAGATCGATGGCCTTATCCGGCAGGAAACGATCGGTGATATAGCGGTTGGAAAGGGTGGCGGCGGCGATGAGCGCGGCATCCTGGATCTTGACCCCGTGGAAGACCTCATAGCGTTCCTTCAGGCCGCGCAGGATGGAGATGGTATCCTCCACCTGCGGCTCGCTGACCAGCACGGGCTGGAAGCGGCGTTCCAGCGCGGCGTCCTTTTCCACGTACTTGCGGTATTCATCCAGCGTGGTGGCGCCGATGCAGTGCAGTTCGCCCCTGGCCAGCATGGGCTTGAGCAGGTTGCCGGCATCCATGCTGCCTTCGGTCTTGCCCGCGCCCACGATGGTGTGCAGTTCATCGATGAACAGGATGATGCGGCCTTCGCTCTTCTTGATTTCGGCCAGCACGGCCTTGAGGCGCTCCTCAAACTCACCGCGGAACTTGGCGCCGGCGATCAGCGCGCCCATGTCCAGACTGAAGATCGTGCGGTCCTTCAGGCTGTCCGGCACATCGCCGCGCACGATGCGCAGCGCCAGCCCTTCGGCAATGGCAGTCTTGCCCACGCCGGGCTCGCCGATCAGCACAGGATTGTTCTTGGTCTTGCGGCTGAGGATGCGGATGACATCGCGGATCTCGCTGTCGCGCCCAATGACGGGGTCCAGCTTGTTTTTGCGGGCCATCTCCACCAGATCGCTGCCGTACTTGGCCAGCGCGTCATAGGTTTCCTCGGGGTTCTCCCCGGTCACGCGGGCCGCGCCGCGGACGGCGGAAAGCGCCTTCAGGAAGGCGTCTTTTTTGATATTGAATTGCTTGAAAAGGGCGGCCAGATCACGGTCCGGCGTGTCCAGCAGGGCCTGAAAAAGATGCTCCACGCTGATGTATTCGTCCTTCATCTGCTCCGCGATGGCGGAAGCGGCGCGGAGCGCGGCATCCAGCTGGGCAGATACATACACCTTTCCGGCCTCGTGCGCCATGCCCTGCACCTTGGGCAGACGGCTGACCAGCCCCTGCGCCTGCGCGGAGAGGGCCGCGGTATCCGCGCCCATTTTGATCATCAGCTGCGGAATGAGGCCGTTTTTATCTTCCAGCAGAGCGCAAAGCAGATGCGCCTGCTCCAGCTGCTGATTGCCGTATTCGGCGGCCATGTTTCTGGCGCGGTTCAGGACCTCCAGACTTTTTTGCGTATATTGTTCGAGTGCCATGTTAACACCTCCGATCAAGCTTTCAGGTGAAGGACTTATTGTTTGACCAACTTTGACCTTCGAGCATATTGTAGCACGTTTCGGCAGGGTGTCAAGCCCTTTTTGATCTTTCCTGACTTTCTTTTTTCGCGTATCGTGTACCTGCCTCCGCGGGCTGAAAATCGTGAACACGTGAACGCCGGTCGATTGATTTCATCGCGCGTGTGTGATATGATGCCGGTGGAGGTAAGACCGGTCTTCACAGGGAATGCCGGTCGGCTTTTGAATATGGCAGAAGAATTGCAGGGCCGTTTTGTATTGAAGGCCCCTTATACAGCCCGCGGAGATCAGCCGCAGGCCATTGAATCGCTGGCGAAGGGCATTCAGGACGGGCTGCCGCATCAGGTGCTGCTGGGCGTGACGGGCAGCGGCAAGACCTTTACCATGGCTTCGATCATCGAGAAGGTGCAGCGCCCCACGCTGATCATCGCGCATAACAAAACGCTGGCCGCGCAGCTGTGCGGCGAGTTCCGCTCTTTCTTCCCGGATAGCGCGGTGGAGTATTTTGTTTCGTATTACGATTATTATCAGCCGGAGGCCTATATCGCCTCCTCCGATACCTATATCGAAAAGGACGCGTCCATCAATGATGAGATCGACCGCCTTCGCCACAGCGCCACCGCCGCGCTGAAGGAGAGAAGAGATGTGATTATCATCGCATCCGTCAGCTGCATCTATTCGATGGGCGATCCTTCGGAGTACGAGGGGCAGATGATCAGCCTGCGTCCCGGCATGCGGATGGAAGTGGAGGATCTGCTGCGCCGTCTGGTGGAGGTGCAGTATGAGCGCAACGATATCGGCTTTGACCGCGGTGACTTCCGTGTGCGCGGCGATACAGTGGAGATCATTCCGGCCGGCATGAAGGAAGACGGCATCCGCGTGGAGTTTTTCGGCGATGAGATCGACCGCATCAGCGAATTCAACGTGACCGACGGTCACGCGCTGCGCACGGTGCAGCACGCCATGATCTTCCCGGCCACGCATTACGCCACCGGCGTGGAAAACCGGGAGGATGATATTGGCCAGATCGAGCGGGATATGATCGTGCGCGCGCAGGAATTTGAGGAGATGGGCAAGCCGCTGGAGAAGGAACGCATCCTGCAGCGCACCCGTTATGATATCGATATGCTGCGTGAGATCGGCATGTGCTCGGGCATCGAGAATTACAGCCGTTACTTTGACGGCCGCAAGCCCGGGGACGCGCCGTTCTGTCTGCTGGATTACTTCCCCAAGGATATGCTGGTCATGATCGATGAGAGCCATGTGACCATTCCGCAGATCCGCGCGATGTACGCCGGAGACCGCGCGCGCAAGCAGATGCTGGTGGATTACGGCTTCCGTCTGCCATCGGCGTTTGATAACCGCCCGCTGATGTTTGATGAGTTCACCGAGCGTGTGAAGCAGGCGGTGTATGTGTCCGCCACGCCCGGCCCCTATGAAAAAGAGCATACCTGCAACACGGTGGAGCAGATCATCCGCCCCACCGGTCTGTTGGATCCCAAGATCGATGTGCGCCCCGCGACCGGACAGGTGGATGATCTGGTGAGTGAGATCAACCTGACGGTGGAAAAGGGCTTCCGCGTGCTGGTGACCACCCTGACCAAGAAAATGGCGGAGAGCCTGACGGCCTATCTGGATGAGATGGGCATGCGTGTGCGCTATCTGCACAGCGATATCCTGACGCTGGAGAGAACAAAACTGATCCGCGAGCTGCGCACCGGGGAATATGACATCCTGGTGGGCATCAACCTGCTGCGTGAAGGCCTGGACCTGCCGGAGGTGGGGCTGGTGGCCATTCTGGATGCCGATAAGGAAGGCTTCCTGCGCAGCGAGACCAGCCTGATCCAGACCATCGGCCGCGCCGCGCGCAATGTGGAAGGTCGCGTGATCATGTACGCGGACGGCGTGACGGATGCCATGATGAACGCCATCTCGGAAACGAACCGCCGCCGCGGCATCCAGCAGAAATATAACGAAGACAACGGCATCACGCCGCAGAGCGTGAAGGCCTCTGTGCACGCGTTGCTGGAGATCACCGACAAGGTGAGCGAGAGCATCCCGCAGGATCTGGCAGGGGAGGAGCGCGAGCAGCTCATCCGCTCCATCGAGGATCAGATGCTGTCCGCTGCCGGAGACCTGGATTTCGAAAAGGCCGCCAAGCTGCGTGATCAGCTGTTTGCCCTGCGCGGCGATACGCCGATGGACAAGCACCAGCCCAGCAGACGGAGAAGAGAGCATCTGAAGCACGGTAAATAACGCGAAAAAAATTTATAGATATCGATCAACAGAAAGAAAGCCGCCCCTGAAAAGGAGCGGCTTTCGTATTGCGTATTTTGCTGTGATCAGCCCTTGATACCGCCGCGGGACACGCCCTTGACGATCTGCTTTCTGGCGAACAGGAAGAGGATCAGCATGGGCAGGATGACCAGCGTGGCGGCGGCCATGATCTGTTCATCGTGGCTGCCGGCTTCGGTGGTGAAGGTGACCAGAGCCCAGGGCAGGGTCTTGGACAGGTCGTTGGAGATGATCAGCTTGGGCCACATGAAGGAGTTCCAGCTGGCCATCGCGTTCAGAAGCAGGATGGTGACCAGAGAAGGCATGGCCATGGGCACCATGACCTTCCACAGGTACTGCCAGTCGCTGCTGCCGTCCACCTGCGCGGAGCGGTAGAGGCTGTCCGGCACACTCATGAAGAAGTTGCGCAGGATGTAGGTGTAGAAGATGCTGCTGGTGAAGGGAACGACCAGCGCGGCCAGGTTCTCGATGCGACCCGCAGTACCGCCGATGAGGCCCATCTGAATGACGGTCTGGTAGTTGGTGATAACGAGCAGCTCGAAGGGGACCATCATCATGGAGAGCAGCAGGGTGAACAGAAGGTCACGCCCCGGGAACTCCAGACGGGAGAAGGCGAAAGAGGCCAGGATGGTGGTGAACATGACGCACGCCACAGACAGGACGCAGACTACGATGCTGTTGATGAAGTAGGTCCCGAAGGGGGCAGTCTCCATCGCGAGCTTGTAGTTTTCAAAGTTCAGCCAGTTGCCGGGCGCCATGGCCGGGGGGAAGATGTTCATTTCCGGAGAGGTCTTGAGCGAGCTGGACACCATCCAGTAGAAGGGGAAGACCATGATCAGGGCACCGATGGTGAGCACCAGATACTTGATCTTCTTCAGCAGGATGACGAACAGCAGGAACAGGACGATGCCGACAACGAACAGGACGAGCATGACATTGAACCGGGTGACATCCTCACTGTTGAAATCAGCCGCGCTGGTATTGACGAGGTTCACATAGGCGGCAGGCTGATCCGCGGTATCAAGGGTGCCTTCCTTTGCCTGAGACAGGGTGTCCATGGCGGCGAACAGGGACATATTGACGCCCAGGTTGTTGAAGGCCTTCTTCTGGAAGGTGCCGGCCTGATCCATCACCTTCATGCCGAAGGGGCAGGTGATGACGATCATGACAACGGACAGGACGAGGCACGCGATCAGAACGATCTTTTTGATCTTTTCTTTACTCATTTACATCGCCCCCTCTCACTGATAGACCCATTTGCGCTGGATGAACTTCTGCAGCATCGTGAAGATGAAGATGATCACGAACAGAACCATGGCAGCGGCCGCGGCAAGACCGGTGTAATGCAGACCGTCATTGCCGCTGATGTTGTTGTAGATATACCATGCCACCGTTTCCATCTGATAGGCATCCGGCGCGCCGTTCCACAGAACGAACACATCCGTATACACCTTGAAGGCGCTGATGGAGTTGATGATCATGACCAGACCGATGGTGGGAGAGAGCAGAGGCACCGTGATCTTGAAGAAGATGCGCATGGGGCCGCTGCCGTCCACCTTGGCGACGGTGTAGAGGTGGTCATCGATGTTCTGCAGACCGCTCAGAAGCAGGATGATGGTCATGGGCAGGCTGTTCCAGATGCCGTAGATGATCAGCACGGTCATACCGATGGTGTGGTTGGTACCGCCGGTCTGCAGCCAGTTGATATTCTGCGGAGCGCCGAAGAACTGGGAGAAGAAGCCGACCAAAGCGTTGATCAGACCGTAGTTCTGGTTGAACATCCAGCGCCACACCAGACCGACCGCGGTGGCGGTGGTGACCATGGGCAGGAAGAAACCGGTCTGGAACAGGGCGTTCAGCTTGCTCTTCTGATTGAGCAGATAAGCGATGACGATGGAGAGGCACACGCTGATGGGCACGGTGAAGAGCACATACAGGCCGGTGTTCTCCAGACTGCGCAGGAACTGATCACTGGCAGGACCGGTGAGGACGAAGCTGTAGTTGCCGAGGCCCCAGCCGGAGAACTCGCCGCCGCCGTTGGCGACGATCTTGTAATTCTCCTGGAAGCTCATGATCAGAACGCGGATCATGGGATAGAAGGTGAACACGCCCACGCCGATCAGGAAGGGCAGCAGATAATCGAAGGGAGAAAGGTACTTGGTGCCGATCTGCGCGCGGCCGGCTTCGTCCCGGGTGAACCACAGGATGAGCAGCAGGGCGGAGAAGGCGAGGCACACGCCGCCGACGATGAGCAGGGTATCAGAGAAGTACATGAGCGCGTAATCCTCTGTGCCGGTGCGGCTCATGCTGTTCTTGACGCTTTCACGGGTGATGCCGGCAACGGCTTCATCCGCGGCGGTGATGGCGGAGGAGATGATATTGTCCCGCTGGGCGGAGATGGCTTTCCGTACGGCGGGAGCGGCATCTTCCTTGAGGGCGGTATCGACCTTGCCGAGGATCTGATCCAGCACATAGCCGACGACCGCGGTCTCATCCACCGTGACGGTCTCATCGGCCTTGGCCAGTTCATCGGCGATGTAAGCCTTTAAGGTCTTACGGCCGCTGGAAAGGACTTTGTTGTTGAAATTGTTGATGTTGGTCTTGTCATCCGTGGGCAGCACTTCCAGCGCGGCGGCTTTGGCCGCGTTTTCCACAGCGCTGTACAGCGCTTCCGCGCGCTTGGGCTGCGCGGTGCCGGCTGTGAAGCGGGTGAGCTTGCTTGAACCGATGAGGCCCATCGTGAGCAGCAACGCGCCGAGCAGCGCGGCGGCAACGATGTGAATGATCACACGCTTGAGACCGCGGCGCTTACGGTGACGAACACCCCATTCAGGTGTCGTGACAGTGGTCATGCTTCCACCTCCGCTTCATCGGCGGCGGGGTTCAGACGCTTGCCGCTCTCCAGTTCGTAGATGAAGGCGCCGCGCTTGCGAAGGCTGAGATAGCAGTCATCACCGGCGGCAAAGCCGTAATCGCTGGCGATGTAGGCGCGGAAGGTGGTATCACCCAGGGTGACCAGTGCCATTTCATCCTTACCCAGCTTGTATACGCTGTGGATCTTGCACTTCATGGTATCCTTGCCGGGGCCCTGTTCCACCACGAAGGCTTCGCTGCGGATGGAGAGATTGACGCGGCCGGTGTACTGAATATCCTTGAAGCGCTCGAAGGAGACAGGCTCCGCGGCGCCGTCGGCAAGGAAAGCGCCGTTGGTGAAGGTGCCGGGAATATTGTTGATGGGGGGATTGCCGAGGAAGTCCGCCACGAACTGATTGGCAGGCTCGTCATACAGGCGCTGGGGACGGTCGTACTGCTGCTTGACACCGGCCTTCATCAGCACGATGTGATCGGAAATGGACATGGCCTCTTCCTGATCGTGCGTAACGAAGATGGAGGTGACACCGGTCTCCTGCTGGATGCGGCGGATCTCCTCGCGCATCTCCAGACGCAGACGGGCATCGAGGTTGGACAGCGGTTCGTCCAGAAGCAGCAGACGGGGACGCTTGACCAGCGCGCGGGCGATGGCGACACGCTGCTGCTGACCGCCGGAAAGCTGCTTGGGCTTACGGTCCAGCATGGTATCCACATGCACCAGCTTGGCCATTTCGATGGCGCGGGCCACGCGTTCTTCCTTCGGCACCTTCTGAATCTCCAGCGGGAAGCAGATGTTGCGCAGCACGCTCATGTGAGGATACAGGGCATAGTTCTGGAAGACCAGGCCGATGCCGCGCTCCTCGGGAGGCAGATCGGTCACATCGTCATCATCAAACCAGATCTTGCCGCTGGTCACGGGCAGAATGCCGGCCAGCATATTCAGAATAGTGGATTTTCCGCAGCCGGAAGGGCCGAGGAGCGCGATGAGCTCACCGTCTTCCATTTCCACGTTGAAGTGGTCTACAGCCGTGAAATTGCTCCAGCTTTTTGTCAGGTTTTCCAGTCTTACCCGCATGGTGGATCCCTCCAGATATATATGTTATTCGTCACCGATAGCAGTGTCGGTTTAGACGATTTATTATAACAGAGGTATCGGACTTTTTCAATTATTATTTCTTGGCTTTGGGCCGGACCCGGCGCGGAAAAGGGGGCGGCAGAAAATGGCTGAAACGGAAAAGCACAGACGAAAAAAGCCGCCCGGACGGACGGCTGAAAAACAGAAAATGGCGTTTCCGCGCGGCGTTATGCAGCCTTCTTCGTCCCGCGGGGACGGAAAAGGCGGAGCAGCAGCAGATAAACGGCGCTGACCGCGAGCAGGAAAAGCAAGAGCAGCAGGATCCACCACATGCAGCCCATAAAGGGAAGCTCATCGCTGAAACCGAAGGCGCCGGCCGGGCTGCCCCAGTTGAGGAAGAAATAGGGGTAATGGGTGCCGGGGGCGAATTCCCATTTGGCCGCGTACCCGATCCCGGCGTAAACGGCGTAAAGGAGCGGCGGCACGATCACCCACGGGATATCGCGCTTGCGGTAGGGATAGCAGGAGCCGGTCACGAACAGATCCAGCACGGATACGACGGGTACGACCACATGGGTGAGGACGTTCTGGATGTTCCACGCGTTGCCGCCGAGGACGGGGACGAGCACAAAACAGAAGACCACGCCGGTGAGGGTGATGGAGACCGCGCCGACCAGCTTGATGACCTGCGCCGCGCGGGTGACAGGCTTGCCGGTGAGCATCCAGATGGCGCCTGCCAGAGAAAGGAGCGCGACGGCGATGTTGGACTGGATGGTGAAGTACATGAAAACGGTGCTGTTGCCCATGAAGGCGTTGCGGTCACCGGCGGCACTCATGATCGTGCCGGTCACCGCGGAAACGATGACGATCAGCTTGAAAAACAGAGACAGACAGGTTCGGGCACGGGAAAACTGCGTCATGGGGATCCATCCTTTCATTCATAGTTAATATCGGTCTGTATAAAAACCGGAGAGGAGCATGCTCTCCGGGAAAACACGCGTTATCATCGCAAACACGGCGGTCGCCTTCCGGCAGAAACCGATCATGGGGTGGCGGCAGAAGGCGGGATCAGCGCCGAATTCTTTGATATGATCAAAATTCCGGGGCAGATCGCGGGGAAAAAGCGCCGTGCCCGGCATGATGGTAACACGGGCAGGGGGGATCTGTAAAGCGGAGACGGGAGGGCGAAAAGGATTAACACGTTTTTTCTTTTAAAAAGAAGAGAACGATGCTATAATGAGACATACGAAATCGAATAGAGTGAACACAGGAGGACAGACCATGGAAGAAATACGCGTACCGGCAGAGGCCGTGACCTATGCAGAGGAGCGGCTGAGCGCGGATGAATATATCGAATTCCTGAAGAGGACGGATCTGGGGTCGCAGTATCCGAAGGAAAGGTTTGAGGAGCGGATCGGGAAACTGGTGAAAAATGTGACGATCAGCCTGACGGCCCGGACGGAGAGCGGAAAGATCGTGGGGGTGCTGTTCGGGCTGACCGACCGCGCCTACTGGCTGTATGTGACCGATCTGGGGGTGGACCGGGAATATCAGGGACGCGGGATCGGCAGAACGCTGATGCGCAAAGCCCATGAGATCGCGGGCGGTGAAAAGGACATTGCCGTTTACCTGATCGCGAATGATCAAGCCGTGCCGTTTTATGAAAAGATCGGGATGACAAGATCGGATGAAGTGATGGAATATAACAGGATCGAATGGACGCCCTTTACCGTGGAGTGAGGGCAGAGGGAGAAAAAATGAGGCTTATTGTGATCAGCGGGACCTGCGGTGCCGGAAAATCGACGATGAAGGATCAGCTGGAGGCACGCCTGGATCCGCGCCGGTTCGCGTGCATCGATACGGATGAAGTCGGGCTTAGCTGGTGGGACTATGCCGGGACCGAGCACGAGGAACGGTTCACGGATGACTGCCTGAAGGAAGCAGTGCGCCGGGCGGAAGGCCGGGATCTGATATTCTGCTCCTGCGCGAATCCGCAGGATTATATCGGGAAGCATACGATCCCGGAAGAAGTGGTGTCCACGGTATTCGTGGTGCTCTGCCCGCCGGATGAGGTGATCCGTCAGCGGCTGAATGACAGGCCCGCGGAGCGCGGCTTTACCACCGAGGAAGCGATCCGCCCGCATATTGAATATAATCAATGGTTCAGGAAGAACCGGGGCAAGTTTCCCTTGTGGATCGACAACAGCGCGATGACAGAGGATGAGACGGCGGACCGGATCCGCGCGTTTATCGAAGGTCTTCCGGAGTGATGGGACAAAAAACAGAGAAAAAAGTTTTTTTCACGGGAAGAAAACAGAGATCCGGCGCGTTATATAGGCGAGAACATTCTCAAGGAGGTAATTTTAGAATGGAAAAATTGATTGTGACTCTGCTGGCGCTTGTGCTGGCATTCAGCGGTGTATACGCGGAAGAAAACGGGACTGCCGATGTGCCCGTCAGTGAGATCGAACTGCCCGGATACGAATGTGTCATGGGCGAAGACGGAAGCGTGACGATCCTGCTTCCCGCCAACAGCACCACCGGCTATGAATGGACAGCCTTTGTGCTGGGCGGCGATTCCGCGGAGATCGATGACACGAAGACCGGCTATGTATCCGACCCCAATCCCGAAATGATGGACGGCGTGGGCGGCACCTATTATCTGGTGCTGAAGCCTGTGCAGCCCGGCGAAAGCATCATCCGCCTCACCTACAGCCGCGGATGGATGAATGAGATCGCGGAAGAGATCATCCTGCTGGCTGATGTGAATGATGAAATGCAGATGGAAGTCCGCGACGTGACAAAGGAAGGCGTGATGGAGGGCACTGTGCTTGAAGTGAACGCCGATGACCGCACCGTCGTGCTGATGATCGAAGGTATCGGTGACGCGATCGTGACCATTCCCGCGGATATGGAAATGCCGATGGCGGAAGAAGTGATCCGCATCTACACCAACGGTATCATGACCATGTCCCTGCCGCCGCTGATGAACGCGCTGGCATGGGAGACCGTTCCGTCCGATCTGGCGCGCGACATGGAATAAGGCAACAGGAACCGCTTTGGATTCAACTGCATAGTAAAAGGAACCGTATATGAGCATGCGATCCGGAAATACCGGGATGATGGATTCCTAAAAAGCGGATAGGCATGAAAAGCACAGGAATGACCGCATAATATGGAGGATATAGAGATGCGAAGGTTGTTTGCCTTGATAATGACGCTTATTCTTGCAAATGTAATGGTGAATGCGAATGCAGAGACTGTAAGGCCGCTCGAAAACAGCGCGACACAGAACGATATCGCGAATCATGTATATATGACGAGGATCACGGACTATTCGGCCGAAACCAACACGGCAACATTTATCCTTTATCTGCCTGAGTTATATGAGGATGCAGATATTATGGATTTGGCTGTGAATGATTCGATCCTGATCGGCGGCACAGAATATGTGATCACAGATATAGAAGAACCGTTCTTCGATATCTATATTGATATCTATATTGATGCAGACGGCAGAAAAGAATTGGTGCAGTTGATGAGAACCCCCTCCGGTTATTGGCAGGTTTACGAAGACGGGGCTTATGTATGGGATGAAGTTTATAGGATAAACGAAGAGATCCCGGAGAACCTGATCTTTCTGGATCGTATTGAGAACGCATACGGCGCGCCGCTCTATATCCCTATCTATCATAGCAGTCGTGATTTTGTGAAGGCCCTGGTCTCGGAGGATAACGGACATGGCTTTGATTACATGAATATCTATGTCGCTTTTGATGAGTTGGGTAAGCCGGTGATCGTTGAAAGATTTCATGTGCCATGGGGTTGAAGCGCGTAAGGGGGCTAATACGGCAATCCCCGGACTGCCGTGCCTTCGGATAACATCGGTGTTGTTTCGGAGAATCATAAAACTGCTTTTGCAAACAATCAAAATTAAATCTCCCGTTCCGGCATGATACGCGGAACGGGAGATCATTTTTATGTCCGGTTATTCGATTCGGGAAGCGGCTGTGAAAGCGTCATCGCCCTCTCCGGCATCGATCACGAGGGTTTCGCCGGGCAGAATGCTGCCGCGGATCATCTCGCGGGCGGCCAAGGTCTCGATGCGGCTCTGGATCACGCGCTTCATGGGGCGCGCGCCGTAGATGGGATCGTAGCCGAGGGAGAGCAGCTTATCGACGGCGGAGGCGGTCAGCTCCAGCCCGATCTGCTTTTCCTTCAGGCGGCCGCGGAGCTTCTCCAGCAGCAGATCCGCGATATCCTTCACCTGCTCACGGGTGAGCGGCGCGAAGAACACGGTGTCATCGATGCGGTTGAGGAATTCCGGCCGGAACTGGGAGCGCAGCAGCGCGCGCACCTGATCACGGGCGGCCTCGGAAAGGCTGCCATCGGCTTCGATGCCCTCCAGGATCTGCGAGGAACCCAGATTGCTGGTCATGATGAGGATGGTGTTTCTGAAATCCACGGTGCGGCCCTGACTGTCGGTCACACGGCCGTCATCCAGGATCTGCAGCAGGATGTTGAATACATCGGGGTGCGCCTTTTCCATTTCGTCAAACAGCACCACGCTGTAGGGCTTGCGGCGCACGGCCTCGGTCAGCTGGCCGCCTTCCTCATAGCCCACGTATCCCGGAGGCGCTCCGATCAGCCGGGATACGGAGAATTTCTCCATATACTCCGACATATCGATCCGCACCAGATTGCTCTCATCATCGAAAAGCGCCTGTGCCAGGGTCTTGGCCAGCTCCGTCTTGCCCACGCCCGTAGGGCCAAGGAACAGGAAGGAGCCAATGGGCCGGTTGGGATCCTGAATGCCGGCTCTGCTGCGCTGGATGGCCTCGGTGACGGCCTGGACGGCCTCATCCTGGCCCACCACGCGCTTGTGCAGCGTTTCATCCAGATGCAGCAGCTTCTCCCGCTCGCCCTGCACCAGCCGGGATACGGGGATGCCCGTCCAGCGCTCCACGATCCGGGCAATTTCCTCATCGGTAACCCGATCCCGCAGGAGGCTCCTGTCCCGGGCTGCCTGGGTGCGGCGCTCTTCCTCCTCCAGCTCTTTCTTGGCCTGAGGAAGTCTGCCATATTTCAGTTCCGCGGCCTTCTCCAGATCGTAGCTCTGCTCGGCAGATTCGATCTGGCGGTTTAAGTCCTCGATGGTCTCGCGCAGCTGCTGAACCCGTCCGATGGCGTTCTTCTCGTTATCCCACTGGGCCTTCATGGCATTGAATTTGTCCCGCTCCTCCGCCAGTTCCTTTTGCAGTTCGCTCAGGCGGGCATGGGAAAGGTCATCCTCTTCCTTTTTCAGGGCC
>CALCTW010000075.1 GCA_937907055.1 uncultured Clostridia bacterium
TATCGTTTTCAAGGTCCCGTGCGCTTCTCTCGAGCGCTCGGTTATAATAACACGCCCCCCTCCCCTCCGTCAACACCTTTTTTCATCTTTTTTTCACTTTTTTACGACTTTTTTGTTTTTTTGAACGTTGTTCTCGCTTTTTAGTTCTATTGTTCGCCTTTTTGATGTATTCGCTTTCCTTCTTTCATTTCCCGTTCGTGCTTTCAGGCCCTTAAATCGCGTTTTGGGTACACTATTTTCAAAATTCTCGCCAACAAAGCACAATCATCCCATCTTCACACTTTCTTTTTATCATCTCTTTATCATTTTCACATTATCCATCCATTCCTCCATCCGGTCACACTCCTCTCACACTCTTCTCTCCCGGCCTTCCCATCAAAAGATCCCCGGTGTCTTTCCGACATCGGGGATCTGATCATCAGTTTATCTGATATTCTTCTGTATTAAGATTAGTCGATCTTGACCACCCATCCGAAGGGATCGGGGATCTTGCTCCACTGGATGCCGGTCAGGGTATCATAGAGCATCTGAGTCACTTCACCGATCTTGCCGCCACTGACGATAAATTCCTTATCCTTATAGGCCAGCTTACCGATGGGAGAAACGACCGCGGCGGTACCGCAGCCCCAGGCTTCTTCCAGAGTGCCGTTCTCAAGCGCAGCTTCCAACTCATCGATGCTCAGCAGGCGCTCGGAAACCTGATAGCCCTTGCTCTTCAGCACCTGAATGCAGCTGTTGCGGGTCACGCCGGGCAGGATGGAGCCGGTGAGGGCGGGTGTTACGATCTCACCGTTGATCTTGAACATAACGTTCATCGCGCCCACTTCTTCGATATACTTGCGTTCCACACCATCCAGCCACAGCACCTGGCTGTAGCCCTTTTCTTCCGCCTTCTGACCGGCACGGGTGCTGGCCGCGTAGTTGCCGCCGCACTTGGCATAGCCGGTACCGCCGCGCACGGCGCGGACATCAGCATCTTCGATCATGATGCCGACAGGATTCAGGCCTTCTTTATAATAGCTGCCGACAGGGCTGGCGATGATGCAGAAAGTAGCATGATGCACGGTATGAACGCCCAGCGTTTCATCATTGCCCAGCAGGAAGGGACGCAGATAGAGGCTGGTGCCCTCATTATGGGGAGTCCAATCCTTTTCGATCTTCACAAATTCAGTCAGCAACTGAACAAAATCCTCCACAGGCAGCACGGGCAGGCACAGACGGTCCGAAGAATCCATCATGCGCTTGGCGTTCATGTCGGGGCGGAACAGCTGGATGCCGCCGTCCGCGCGGCGATAAGCCTTCAAACCCTCAAAGATCTCCGCGCCGTAGTGCAGACAGGTGGCAGCGGGATGCATGGAGAAATTGGCGAAAGGCACGATACGGGCATCATGCCAGCCTTCGCCGTAGGTATAGTCGATCAGTGCCATATGATCCGTGAAGATCTGGCCAAAGCCCAGTTTGCTTTCATCCACCGGCTTCGCCTTGGGCGCAGTCGTTTTTTCGATACGGATATTCAACATCGTCATTTACCTCTCTTTATATTTGAGAGAAGGCAGCCATGCCGTCTTCTGACTCAGAATGCGAATCAATTAATATTAATAGGAAAAACTCAATAATCCCGTCCCAGTTCGAGCGCCTTCAGGTTCACATCGAACATCTCGGGATGCTTCACGCCCACAACCTTGCGCAGCGCTTTATCCACCTGTTCAGGCTCATACTCACCAAGCACGGAAAGCACCTTGCCGCTCAGGATGATATTGGCCAAACCTTTCAGTCCGTTGTCCTCCGCCATTTTGGTGGCAGGCACATAGTAAACAGTAACATCCTTGCGCTTCACCTCGCGCTCGATCAGGGAGGAATCCGCCACGATGATACCGCCGGGCACGACAGCGTCTTCGTACTTATCCAGTGAAGGCAGGTTCATCACCATCAGGATATCAGGATGATCCACGATCGGAGATCCGACCGGTTCATCAGAAATGATGACAGAGCAATTGGCGGTACCACCGCGCATTTCCGGGCCGTAGGAAGGCAACCAGGAGACTTCCTTGCCATCGATCATGCCCTTGTTGACCAGAAACTTTCCCGCGAAAAGCACGCCCTGTCCGCCAAAGCCGGCGATCAGATATGAATGTGTCATTTATTCGGCCTCCTTCGCGCTTCTGTCCTTATATACACCCAGCGGATAATAGGGGATCATCTTCTCCTCCACCCACTGCAGCGCCTTCTGCGGCGTCATGCCCCAGTTGGTGGGGCAGGAAGAAACGACCTCCACCAGAGAGAAGCCCTTGCCCTCGATCTGGTTCTGGAAAGCCTTCTTGATGGCCTTCTTCGCGGCGCGCACATGCGCCACATTGTTGACAGCCACGCGTTCCAGATACTCGGGGCCGTCCAGCGCGCTCAGCATCTCGCACACCTTGATGGGGAAACCGCAATGCTTGGTATCACGGCCGTAGGGAGAGGTCTGGGTCACCTGTCCGGGAAGGGAGGTAGGGGCCATCTGACCGCCGGTCATGCCGTAGATCGCGTTGTTGATGAAGATGACGGTGATATTCTCATTACGGGCAGCGGCATGCACAGTTTCAGCCGTACCGATCGAAGCAAGGTCGCCATCGCCCTGATAGGAGAAAACGATATGATTTTCCGGATCAGCGCGCTTCAGGCCGGTCGCGACAGCAGGCGCGCGGCCATGCGCCGCTTCCACCATATCACAGTTGAAGTAATTATACGCCATAACAGAGCAGCCGACAGGCGCGACGCCGATCGTCTTGCCCTCGATACCCAGTTCATCGATTGCTTCCGCGACCAGACGATGCACGATGCCATGGGTGCAGCCGGGGCAGTAATGAAGCGGCACATCCGTCAGAGCCTTCGGCTTATCAAATACGATGCTCATTATTCATTGCCTCCTTTTGCAGTCTTCTCGATCGAGGCCAGCACCTCTTCAGGAGAAGGAATGATGCCGCCTACGCGGTTGCACAGTGTAACAGGACGCTTGCATTCGGTGTAAAGACGAATATCGTTGATCATCTGACCCATGCTCAGCTCCACGCTGATGAAGGCCTTGCACTGATCGGCAGCCTTCTTCATGGCTTCCACAGGGAAGGGCCACAGGGTGATGGGACGCAGCAGGCCCACCTTGATGCCCTTCTTGCGGGCTTCGTTGATCGCGTTCTTGGCAACACGCGCCGCGATACCGAAGGCGACCACGCAGATCTCCGCGTCGTCCATCAGGTATTCCTCACAGCGCTGTTCCGTCTTTTCAACTTCAGCGTACTTTTCATAGCGGGCAATGTTCAGCTGCTCCAGCTCATATGGATCCAGAGACAGACTGTTGATGATATTGTGCTTGCGGGAAAGTTTGGTGCCGGTCACAGCCCAGCTCTTGTCATAATTCGCGGTCTCGGGCTTTTCGATCGCCACAGGCTCCATCATCTGACCGATGGTACCATCCGCCAGGATCATGCTGGTCATGCGGTACTTCTCCGCCAGGTCAAAGCCCAGCATGGTCAGATCCGCCATTTCCTGCACAGAGGCAGGGGCCAGAACGATCATGTGGTAATCGCCGTGTCCGCCGCCCTTGGTGGCCTGATAATAGTCGCTCTGGGAAGGCTGGATGCCGCCCAGACCGGGGCCGCCGCGCTGAACGTTCACGACCAGCGCGGGCAGATCCGCGCCGGCAAGATAGGAAAGGCCTTCCGCCTTCAGGGAGATTCCGGGAGAAGAGGAAGATGTCATCACGCGGTAACCGGTGCTGGCCACGCCGTACACCATATTGATCGCCGCGATCTCACTTTCCGCCTGAAGGAACACGCCGCCGATCTTGGGCATACGCTTGGCCATGTAAGCCGCGACTTCCGTCTGCGGTGTGATGGGGTATCCGAAATAGTGCCTGCAGCCGGCCTGAATGGCGGCTTCGGCAAGGGCTTCATTGCCCTTCATCAATACCTTTTCGCTCATTTTATTCACAGCCTTTCAATTTTAATGACACAATCGGGGCACATCATCGCGCAGGAAGCGCAGGCAACGCACTTTTCCGGCTCTGTGATCTCAGCCGGATGATGGCCTTTATGGTTGATCTTATCATCCGCGATCTTCAGCAGCTTTTTGGGGCACGCGTTCACACACAGACCGCAGCCCTTGCACAGATCGGTCTTGAATGTCAGCTTAACCATGATATCCTCTCCTCTTATATGATTTTATCCTGTAGTGTTAACGGGAACAGGTTTTCGATCCGTCCCTTCAGGTTTTCGTATAGTTCAGCCGGAACGGTCGTCATCTTCAGCGGCAGCCCGGCAGCCTCACAGACAGCCTTCGCGTACGCGGCACTGTCAAGAACCGTCTGCTCTGTCGTTTCTCCTGCCAGATTGCTGTTGTTCACCACACCGGTAAAGCGCATCCCGGCAGCCCATTCGATCTCACGCATGATCTCCAGCGTATCCTCCGCTGTTCTGGTCAGCGGGCGGAAGCAATTGACCACAAGCAGCATCTCATAGTTGTCTTCCGCTAGGATCGCCTCACGCCAGCGTCCCAACGCCAGCGCGCCGCGGTCATCTCCGCCCACATCGATCACGGCAGACAGTTCCCTGTTATCCGTGATCGCGTAGATCTCCTGCGGAAGGGCGGGAAGATCCACATTGGATGAAGCAAATTCGCTGCAGATCAGCTGGATGCCCGCGTCCTGCAATTGCTTTCTGGAATCCGCGGCGCGGAAATACGGATTTACGATATCCACGTCCGCGATCACCACCCGGTCCTTCGTCTGCTTCATCTGCCGGGCAATGTTGATCGCGATATTGGTCTTTCCGCTGCCGTAATGACCGCTCAGCAATACGATCCGTTTAAAATCCATAGTCCCCTTTCGCGTTCCCGGTTCCGGAACAGGAACAAAAAACGCCCATCTCAAAGCTGATCTTTGAGACGAGCGTGAAATGCCCGCGGTACCACTCAAATTGCGGTCTTGCGGCCGCCTCTTGTACAGTCCATCCTGTATATCCTTAACGCGGATCACGCGGGAAGGTTCTACTCACCATCCGGTTTTCTTCCTTCCGGCTCAGGAGTCACGGATATACCTGCCATCCATCCTACAGCTCGCACCAACCGCTGCTTCTCTTTGTCAGGAACCGGCAAAGCATTCTCCTTCATCGCCGTTAAAAAGCAGTATAAACAGTTCCCTCTTTTTTGTCAAGCGATTTCAGCCGCATTCGCGTCAATAATCCGTGTTCTTACCTATATTTTCATGTGTTTTCACTGTATTTATGCGTATTACCATGAATCCGCGTCAAAACAGCACACAAAAAACGGCACCCGTCGTCAAAACGTTCGTTTTTGACCGGATGCCGTTCATAGTTGCTTCAATAGGATCAGAGGGCTTCGCCCTTGCCGTTGAACAGCGGCAGCTTCTCCAGGAAAAGGATGTCCTCGCGCTTCTGCGCGTCGCCTTCCGCCAGAATAGCCATCTTGCCCACGATATTGCCGCCGGCCTTGTTGACCAACGCCTCCAGCGCGTTCAGGCTTTCGCCGGTGGAGATCACGTCATCCACGATCAGCACACGCTTGCCCCTGAGGAATTCCGCGTCTTCGCCGTCCAGATACAGGGTCTGCTTGCGGGCGGTGGTAATGCTGTTCACTTCCACCTCGAACACATTCTTCATATATAATTTGACAGCCTTGCGGGCCAGCACATAGCGGTTCTCCCCGGCCTGACGCGCCATTTCGTGCGCGAGCGGAATGCCCTTGCTTTCCGCCGTGATGATCACGTCATGCTCCGGCGCGATCTTGAGCAGTTCACGGGCAGAGCACTCTGTCAGTTCCACATCACCGAAGATGACAAAAGCGCCGATGTAAAGATTCTCATTCAGAGGGCACAAAGGAAGCTGACGTGTCAGCCCCGCCACATGCATTTCATACGTCATTTTCATGATCTCCTCATATCAGCTTACTCGCTGTAATTCAATCACATTATAGTTTTTGCTGCCTTCTTTGTCAATCGGTTAATATGGATTTGCACGAAATCATACAGGCGCTCTGCTGCCGTTTTCATCCTCACCCCTCCGTCCCGTTCACCTTTTTCTTGACATTTGCATAGCAGGCAGATATAATGCATTTACGGTCATGAACGGAGAAAAAATCCGGCATGGGCATGGTAAGAGAGGGCACGTCACCGGCTGAAAGCGCGCCTCCATCGCCCCGGACAGTGCCTCCCGGAACCGCTGTGCGGAATCACAGTATGCACAGCCGTACGCCGCGTTAAGGCATTTCCACGCTCAGAGTGGATGAAGGCGATATACAGCCGTCTCTGGAAGGAGACGGCTTTTTCTTTACTCCGTTTCCGGTCCGATCCATCCCATCATCACCAAAGGAGGAGCCCTGTGTTCGATCAGTTAAAGCGGGACATTCAGGCGGTGATCGACCGCGACCCTGCCGTAAAAAGCAAGCTCGAGGTGCTCACCTGCTATCCCGGTTTCAAGGCGCTGCGCAGCTACAGAAGAGCGCACCGCCTGTATCTGAAAAAGCATTATCTGCTGGCGCGTCTGATCAACGCGCGTTCCCGTAAGCGCACGGGCATCGATATCCATCCCGGCGCCACGATCGGCGAAGGTCTCTTCATCGACCATGGCTCCGGCACCGTCATCGGCGAGAACAAGGGCGCCGGTGTCGATGACAACTGCCGAATCGCCTGGGTGTCGCCGACGACAGGCACGAACTATGTCGGCGTCTGCGAAGCCCTTGCGGATGACGACCGGGGGGCGGTGTCCGGGAAGCAGATCCGCCTGACGCTGACGGATGCGCGGTTCAAGTCGATGGTGGAAGGAGTGCGCCACATCGTCTCCCT
>CALCTW010000076.1 GCA_937907055.1 uncultured Clostridia bacterium
GCATCCCGTTCTCGCGCGTGTTATACAGGTGCGAGAGCGCGGCGGTCATCACAGGGGTCGCGAATTTCTTTCCGTACAGCTCCATCGATACATCCGGCATCACCGCGTCCAGATGGCGCACCTCCACCAGAATCCTGTCCAGATATTCTCTTGTGATCCGGTCCGAGGAGATCCTCTCCTGCTCAGTCATATTGTTTTCCTCACTTTTTTCTGCGTTATCGTGTCTGTTTTCTTATCCGATAAGCAAATTATATCAAATCCCCCGTTCTCTGAAAAGCAAGCCCTGCCATTTTGATCGATTTTTTCAACTATTCGTGCCAAAAAATAAAAAGGACTGCAGGCATGCTCATCGAATAATACAGATTTGGCTGCCTTTTCGCGTTCCGCGCGTCTCGGCCGCCCGAACGGTTCTTCCCATCAAATCTTTACGGGGGATCATTATGAAAAACACATCTGCCAAGCTGGAATACATCATTTCAGTCCTGCTCTACGGCACCATCGGTCTGCTTTTGCAGTATGTCAATGCCACCAGTGAGCTCATCGTCCTCTGCCGCAGCAGCATCGGCACCATCGTGGTTCTGCTCTTCATGCTCTGCCGCCGCCAGAAGATCGATTTTGCCGGCATCCGCTCCAATTTCCTCATCATCACGCTGTCCGGCATCTTCCTCGGTCTCAACTGGGTCACCCTCTTCACCGCCTATCAGGTCACTTCCATCGCCACCGCCAGCCTGCTCAATTACATGGCACCCATGATCGTCATCGCGGTCTCTCCCTTCGTCCTCAAGGAAAAGATGACCGTCACCAAGGCCATCTGTGTCATCGCCGCCTTCATCGGCGTGGCGCTCGTCAGCGGCTTCCTCGATGGCGGCGATCAGAATTTCAATTTCCTCGGTGTCATCATGGGTCTGGCCGCCGCGCTCTGCTTTGTCGGCGTCGTCCTGTGCAACCGCAAAATGAAGCCCATGCACGCCCTCACGCGCTGCGCGTATCAGCTGCTGGTCGCCGCGCTGGTCGTCCTGCCCTACAATCTCATCAAAAACGGCGGCCTTCCCTTCCCTGCCGATCTTACCTCCATCCTGCTCCTCATCGTCCTCGGCGTATTGCAGACCGGCTTCGCCTACATCTTCTATTTCAACGGCCTCGCCTCCCTGCCCGTCCAGTCCGTCGCCATCCTCGGCTATCTGGAGCCGCTCGTCACCGTCATCACCGGTGTCCTCATCCTCGGCCAGTATATTTCCGTCTGGGGCATCATCGGCGCCGTCCTCATCCTCGGCGCGGCCGTCTTCAGCGAGCTCTCCGGCAAGAAAAAGGCCTGATCCGCCTTTCCCTTTTCCCCTTTTCCTCTCTTTTTCATCCTTTTTGCTTCCAATGGCCTCGGCACCTTCGCCGGGGCCTTTTTTCGTCCTCCTCGCGCCCTCATCCTCCCTTCCCTTCAGCCATCTTTGTCCCCTGCCGGGCGACCATCTCCCATCACCCATATGATAGGATAGATTCGTGCATTTCCTTGTCGATTTTTTCCTCATCTTGTGCTATAATTTGATTTGGTTGTGTATCGTGTTTTCGCCCAAATGAATATCCCGCGTGATCGGAGGCATAGAAATATGAGTAACGATAAATTTTCTGTCGTTGGCACCAATATTGCTGAAAAGGCAACCATGATCTGGAATGTGGCAGACCTTCTCCGCGGCCCCTTTAAGCCGCACGAATACGGTTTGATCATTCTGCCCATGACCGTTGTGAAGCGTTTTCATGACTGCTTGCTGCCCACCCATCAGGCGGTGCTGGACACTTATGAAAAGGTGAAGAAGCTCGCCGTGACCGACGGCTTCCTTCGTCGTGCCGCCGGTTATCAGTTTTATAACATCAGCAAATTCACCTTTGAACGTCTGTTGGCAGACCCGGAGAACATCGAGAGCAACTTCCGCGATTATCTGAACGGCTTCTCTGCCAATGTGCAGGATGTGCTGTCCAAGTTCGATTTCGACAATATTATCAAGCGCATGGTGGACAGCAACACGCTGTACCTCGTCATCAAGGAATTTGCCTCGCAGAAGGGCTATCTCGGCCCGGATAAGATCAGCGCTGTTGATTGCGGCTATATCTTTGAGGACTTGGTGCGTCGTTTCTCCGAATCTTTCGGCGAGGAAGCCGGAGCGCACTTCACCAGCCGCGATATTATCTACCTTATGTGCGACCTCCTGCTTACTGACAACGATATTGTCAAAGATGAAGACGGTCTGCATTGCACCGTTTATGACATGGCTATGGGAACAAGTCAGATGCTGACCTGCATGGAAGAACGTCTGAAACAATTAGATGAAAAGGCATCTGTTCAGACCTTTGGGCAGGAGATCAATCCCTTTACTATGGGAATCGCCGTTGCGGATACCATGATCCATGGCGGTGACCCGGATAATATGCAGTTTGGTGATACGTTATCCGATGATAAATTTGCCGGATACGAATTTGACTTTGTGATTTCCAATCCTCCTTTCGGCATTGACTGGAAACGCGAGGCTACCGTAGTTGAAGCAGAACATAAAAAAGGTGAAGCAGGACGTTTTGCCCCTGGCCTGCCCAGTAAGAGTGATGGCCAGATGCTGTTCTTAATGAACGGCGTTAAAAAGCTCAAAGATACCGGCCGCATGGCTATTATTCAGAATGGCTCTTCGCTGTTCACCGGAGATGCCGGAAGCGGGCAGAGCGAAATTCGACGCTATCTGATTGAAAATGACTGGCTTGACGCTATTGTCCAGTTGCCGAACGATTCTTTTTACAACACGGGTATTGCCACTTATATTTGGATTGTTAATAAAGATAAGCCCCAAACGCGCAAAGGGAAAGTGCAACTGATTGATGCAAGCAAATGCTGTATGGCTCGTCGCAAACCGATCGGAAATAAGCGGTATGATATTGCCGAAGCAAGCCGTGAAATGATTGTTACGGCTTATGGCGAGTATCAAACCAAAGATTATGTAGGCACTGAAGCGGACGGAAAAGCGATTGCTTGTAAAAGCAAAGTGCTTGATGGCATTTCTTTTGGTTTTAGCAAGGTGGTAGTAGAAACCCCTGTTTATAACGATGACGGAACGCTTGCCTTGAAACGTGGCAAAAAGATTGCCGATCCTGCAAAAAGAGATACAGAAAGCATTCCACTTGACGAAGAAATTGACGAGTATATTGCCCGTGAAGTGCTTCCGTATAATCCTGACGCTTGGGTGGACGAGGCAAAAACCAAAGTCGGTTATGAAATCCCGTTTACGCGCACTTTCTATGAATACACACC
>CALCTW010000077.1 GCA_937907055.1 uncultured Clostridia bacterium
TTCATCCACTTCTTTCAGAATCGCGGTCATCTCGCGGCTGCGTTCGCGTCCGCGAACATACGGAACGATACAATAGCTGCAGAAATTATTGCACCCATACATGACTGTAACATAAGCCTGATAGGCAGATTCTCTGCGAATCGGAATCTCTTCAACAAGGGTACTGTCCTCAGCAGTTACAGCAATATTGCGTCCCCTGGTCACTACGGTCTTCAAAAGAAGTTCCGGCATCTGATAGATGTTTCCGGTACCGAAAGCAATATCAATAAACGGGTAACTCTTCAGCAGTTTCTCCGCCATTCCCGGTTCCTGTACCATACAGCCGCAGATTCCCAGAATCATATCTGCGCGATTCTTTTTGATCTCCTTCAACCAGGTTGCATTACCGAGCGCTTTTCTTTCGGCATTATCGCGAACACAGCACGTATTAAAAAGCACAAAATCAGCTGCTTCTCTGTCCTCACAATAAGTCATGCCCATCCGGTCCAGCATTCCAGCCAGTTTTTCACTGTCATGAGCATTCATCTGGCAGCCAAAGGTTACAATATGATACGTTTGAGGTCTGTCTTTAATCTCGCGGAACTCATCGCACATTTTCATCTGCGCGGCCAGTTCCTCAGGCGAAATATGAACAATCCTGTCTGACATTATGAAGTTACCTCCTTTATCGTGAGAAGCGCTTCAGTTCTTTTTCTCGTCATTTCAAGAAGCCCCAGTCTGGTAAAGCCATGGATCACAGTTTTAACAGGATCATTCCGGAATGCCGCCTCGAGCGTTTTGACGATGTATTCCCGTTCTTCATCGTTTTTCATATCCAGAAAATCGATCAGAATAATCCCGCCAAGCCTGCGTAACTGAATATTTGCAGCCACTGCTTTGGCAGCCTCTTCATTCAGCCGCAGAATGTTTTCTTCTTTGTCAGAATGAGCAGAAGCTTGATATTTGCCGCTGTTGATGTCATAGACCGTCAGGGCTTCGCAGATATCACAGGTATAATACGCGCCGCTTTTCATCCACACATTATGCTGAAGGTTCTTTTCTACCTTCTGCCTGGCGTTTTTCAGCAGAAACGGTTCGCTGACCCTATAACAGTTCACTGCCGCATCGGGCGGCATCCCGTCTGTGTAAATGGCGTCGATATCTTTTCGATCACGCAGCAGCCGATCAATGACAGATGGATGTGAGTACACCTTCGCGGGAGGCGTAACAGTAGTAATACCTTGTTTGATCAGTTCAAAACGACCCGATAATGCATTGATCTCGGTCTGTATTGTTGCTTCATCTGCCGAAACGGCTTCACTGCGGATGATGAGCCCCATACCCGCCGGCTTTATCCGCAGAGCAAGGTCTTTCAGTCTCGTTTTTTCATCCGTGTCTGTGATCCGCTGTGAGATGGCGACCTTGTCCTTAAAAGGCAGTAGAATAGCATATTTGCCGGCAACAGAAATATCTTCCGTTACATAAGGCAGTTTCATTCCTGTTGTCATCCGCTTGATCTGAACCAGTACCTTATCGCCGCTTACAGGAGGTTTCACGCACTCACTGAACGGAAGGTAAGCATTCATACCCTTCTCGAGCTGAACATACGCTGCATCCATGCCTTTCTGGATCCTGTCAATCTTTCCGAGAAAAATATCCTCGTAGTCGATCCCGTCTCTGCTTACAGATTCTTTCATGTAACAAAGCGGTTGATCATCATCAAGAACAATATATTCGGTATATTCTTTTCCGGTTTGGATGTAAAGTACACTCATAATTGTTCAAGCGGAAGAAGCGTTTCATTGACATATCCGTAAAGCTGATGCCGCGTGATCATAGAACGCGGTATGTTTTCATCTGCTATGCCTGCGAAATTCAACAATGACTTATACATCAGTTCCGGTTTGCAGGTACTGCTTTCACGCAGATCTAGAGTACAGAGGATCGTATGTGCATCTGGCATCTGCAGATCGTGAATCATCGGCTTCAGGTTACAGGGCTTATCGCCGGATTTTGTATGGCGGATCGCGGGGATCTAAGGCTGCGCCAGGTAATCTCCGAGCTTGGCCGGTACCTCCGGGATCTCTTCATCGAAGACGATCTCATACTTCGCGGCAAACACACCGGACATAGGTGTGGGATGGGAATCATCATAGGAATGTACTTCAACGCAAGGAAGATCCCTCGGAAGAACCGCTTCAAAGCGTGTCTTGAAGTCCTCCGATGACATTTCACCCGCGATGGGAACTTCCATGATCTCGCGTTTACCGACAACACCCACAGAAAGGGGAGAAGCGAAAGAAAGCAGAATATGCGGGTTAAAGCCCTGTGAGTAACGAATCGGCAGATCCGAACGGCGAAGGGCGCGCTGCATCGTACGCATCAGGTCAAGATGACCGATAAAGCGGAGACGCTGTGTTTTTTCAAACACTACGAGCATTTTCATAGAATGAGCACACTCCTTTCTCACGCTGGATTCCGCATCCATTGCAGCCTTTACGGCAGTCGTGGGTCAATTCGCCACGCTTCGCGCGTTCATTTTCAAGCTGCAGATATTTCTGAGTGACACCGCAATCAATAAATGCCCACGGAAGGAGTTCATCATAGGGGCGTTCACGGTTTGCATAGAAATGAGGATCCAGACCACATTCTTTAAAGGCCTCAAGCCACACATCATACTTGAAATACTCGTTCCAGCTGTCCAGCATGCATCCCTTTTTCCAAGCCGTGTAGATAACATCACCAACACGCCTGTCGCCCCTG
Organism: uncultured Clostridia bacterium; assembly: GCA_937907055.1. Classification (GTDB taxonomy): domain Bacteria; phylum Bacillota; class Clostridia; order Christensenellales; family Aristaeellaceae; genus ZC3RG03. The sequence goes on from CALCTW010000077.1 coordinate 2,743, forward strand.
GAGATACAGGCTTCCAGGAAAGAAAGCTGCGGTTCATGCCAGTTAAAGGTCACGCTCTTGATCTTCGTATACTCACGAAGATGCGCGATCTTTTCATTTACCTGTTCGATCGTATCCTGTGCCGCCCATTGGAAGGGAGTAAACGGCTTCGGTACAAATACAGAAGCTGACGCCGTCACGCGAAGACCTTTCTGACGCACACCCTTCGGCACTGTAAAGTAGGCAGCGATCACTCGTTCACAAAGCTTACCGATACCCTGAAGGTCCTCATCCGTTTCTGTAGGCAGACCACACATGAAATACAATTTAACAGAGCTCCAACCGCATTGGAAAGCATCTGTTACGCTGCGTACAAGATCCTCCTCCGTAACACCTTTGTTGATAGCGTCACGCAGGCGCTGCGTGCCTGCTTCAGGCGCAAGTGTCAAGCCGCTCTTCCGGACCTGCTGCGTCTCTTCCAGAGACTGTTTCACAATATTATCAATACGCATGGAAGGCAGAGACACACCGACTTTCTTCGACGCGTAACGATCCATCAATTCCTGGATCAGCTGGGGGAGACAAGAATAGTCACCGCTGGAAAGAGACGAAAGAGACATCTCTTCATAACCGGTCGCATTCTCAAGTTTTTCTGCCATTTTGAGGACAGTTTCCATCTTTCGCTCACGCACCGGTCTGTACAGCATCCCGGCCTGACAGAAACGACATCCGCGTGTACAGCCGCGCATGATCTCCAATACGATACGATCATGCACGATCTCCGTATACGGAACCGGGATTTTGTCCGGATAGGCCGCGCTGTCAAGATCGACCACCATGGCTTTCTGAATAACAGCAGGAGCCCCTTCTTCAATGATATTGAAGCTCTTCAGTGTCCCGTCATCGTTATATTCCGGTTCGTAGAAGGAAGGTACATAAACACCGCGAAGCGCGGAAACACTCTTCAGGATCTGTTTCTTGCTCAATCCGGCTTTTTTGCCTTCTTTTACGATATTCAGAAAATCGACCATCAGTTCTTCGCCGTCACCGATCTGGAAAGCATCAAAGAAAGGCGCCAAAGGCTCGGGATTAAACGCGCAAGGGCCTCCGGCGATCAATATAGGATCATCCTATGACCTTTCGCGCGCATATGCGGGGATTCCGCTCAGGGAGAGCATTTCCATGATATTGGTATAGCTCATCTCATACTGAAGTGTAAATCCGACAACATCGAAATCCTTTACAGGCGTCCGGCTTTCAATGGTGAAAAGCGGTATGTTTTCGTTTCGTAATGCTTCTCCCATATCCGGCCAGGGCATATAAACACGTTCACACAGGCACCCGGGCATGCTGTTGATAATATGATAAAGGATCTTGATACCCAAATGAGACATACCGATCTCATATGTATCAGCAAAGCCGAAGGCAAAGGAAAGTTCAGCTTCCTCAAACGGAATGACCTCTGTATTCCGTTCGCCGCCGATATAGCGTGCCGGCTTTTGAACCCTTTCCAGGATCTTCTCAATCTTCTGATTCATTTCAGGTGACACAGGGATTTCCTCCGTATTACTCGTTTTCTGCTTTGGGATAGGTATAACCAAGGCTCGTACTTCTGCTGACAGGTTTTACTGTAATATGCGCGAACGCATTCGCGGAAAGATCGATATTGAAAGAAACATTTTCTCCGTCGCTCACCACAGTTTTCGTAATGATCTCAGGAGCGGATGCAGCAATCAGCAGTTCTTTCTGTTCTCTGTTCAGGGTCGCGGGTTCACCGATATCATGCCAAACCTTAAGCGGATTGCCGTGTGCTGCGTCAATCCTGCGTATGATACAAACATATTCTTTATCTTTTTCCGCAGGGACAGTGATACTCACTTTTTCCTCGGGCATCGTGTCCTTTTCCGGTTGACAAAGGTTCCACAGTATGCCCTTGTATATGTTGCCATTTCGAGTCACGACCGCGTTATCCTCGTGAAGAACGCAATCTGAATAGAGTTCTTTAAAGAAGCGGTATGTCCAGTAAGTAGGCTTTGGAATATTGCCTTCAGCGATCAGACCAAATCCACCGTGGAAAAGACGGTCATATACGCCGGTTTCCTCAAAAACATCGCCAAATGTCCAGTAAGAATAAGAGGAACAGGTATCGCCGAACTTGCTGAGCAGCGCACAGATCAAAGCGCCGTTATAGATCGTATCGTGTGTGGGGCAACGCGGATTGTAGGAGGTATTAAATTCCGTGATATGCAGGGGGAGACCCTTATATCGGTCAAAGCTATCGATCAGCTTGCGTGTTTCTTCGGCTTCAGCAATGGAATTCTCCGGTGCCGTCATCGCGTGGTAAACATATTTCCCGATACGTGCGGGTGTCTGCGCCATATAGATGTGCCGGGAGAAAAAGTCGAGCGGCAGATCATTTGTGTCACAATACTCAAGGAACGATCTCATCCACACAGGATTATTCTCTCCGCCGCAAACAGCAGGGCCGCCGACCGGCATTTCCGGAAGAATATCCTTCACCGCGGTTACAGACACCTTATACAGGCGGAAATACTCCTGCATGTCAGCATCTTTCCAGAATCCCCTCAGGTTGGGCTCATTCCATACTTCGCAAGGCCATGTCTGTACCTCGGCCTTTCCATAGCGATCGATGAGATGAAGGAGATAATGACGAATCAGATCTGCCCACTGATCGTAATCAGCAGGAGGCGTTGTATTGCCTTTCCAGTAGAAGATGGTCTGATCTCCGCTGGCCATTTTCCCGGGCATGAACCCCAATTCGATAAAGGGCTTGATCCCGAGAGAGAGGTAGGAATCATAAACGCGATCCAGATAAGTGAAATTGTATGAGACGCTCTTATGCCCGTCAGGACACTCGATCACCTCATAGATCGCCATATCATCGCAGAACAAGCCGTGACCGCGCATATGCGAGAAACCGATCGTATCCTGAAGATATTTCAGCTGATCCATATACTCTTTTTGAAGCGCAAGCCCCATACGGCCGGTTCCGACACAGAAGAAGGCATTATTCGTAAATGCTGCTTTGCTTTCAGGGCGGATAATATATTCATTCATCATGATTCATGCTCCTCACTTTCAGTCTGAGGCAGATCTCTGCGCCATCTTGTAGCATCAAACTCCCAATCACCCGGCATTTTCCTGACAATAACGAATTTGATCGGAATTCCCTCGTCTGAAAACTTCTTTTCATGTTCAGATTCGTAATTAGGTTCAAATCCGTCATCGTGGAGGTCTCTTGAAATGTACTGAACAGCGAACCCACACTTTTCAAAATAAACCAGAGAGTCCTCAAACAGAAGATCATCATCGGTTTTGAACCATATTTCTGCATCGTCATCCATGAAGGAACGATACTGGAATAATTGACGCGGATGAGTCAGCCTTCGTTTTTCGTGCTTCCCGCGTTTTGTCCAGGGATTACAGAAGTTGATGTAGATCCTCTTTATCCTGTCTTCCGCAGAGAAGCATTCGTGTATATACTCTATATTCGTTTTTGCGATGATAACATTTTTTATAGGTTGATCTTCATAGGCTTTGACGATATTACGGCGCGTATCACCAAGCACATTCGGCGCGATATCGATCACAACATAGTTAACGGACGGATTGGCAGACACCATTTTTGCCGTAGACACGCCTTTACCGCAGCCAAGTTCCATAAAAAGCGGGGCAGAGGGATCAGCAAATTGTTCATGCCATTTCCCGATCAGCGTCTGCGGCGTATCCGTGTAAAAATCACAGGCGTTCAACTCAGGCTTGGCCCATTTCTTGTTGCGCATGTGCATCGGGCAGATCCCTCCAAAGCATATTATTACTCATATATTATAACACAGCAGAATAACACATACAACATATTGTGCATTTTGTTACGTATTATTGATAATTCAATTGAACTATGATATTATACAGATCGTTGAAATAATGTTGTACCCGGAGGTTTCCCAGATGACCGTTATCAACATGAAGGAAGTTCAGATCTTTACGGATGGTGCCTGCAGCGGCAATCCCGGTCCCGGCGGCTGGGCTGCGATCCTTCGTTACGGTACGCATGAAATGGAGCTTTCCGGCAGTATGTCCGGTACGACCAATAATCGCATGGAAGTTTTCGCGCTTATTTCCGCGCTTGGCAAACTGAAGATGCCTTGTAAGATCGAAGTTTATTCAGACTCCGCTTATCTGGTGAATGCTTTCAATCTCGGTTGGATCGAGAACTGGCAGAAAAATGGCTGGAAAACCGCGGACAAAAAGAAAGTCGAAAATCAGGATCTTTGGATGCTGCTGCTTTTGACCATCAAGAAGGGGAAACATATGATCCATCTGAATAAAGTCAAAGGTCACGCAGATCATCCCGAGAATATCCGGTGTGACGCAATGGCACGCGAAGCGATACAGAAATATCTGAAGATCAATCCCGATCTCGGTGACGCTGATCACTTTACGGTTCTTCCAAACGAAGAATAACGTTGCTATCTATCTTTTTTCTTTGTTTATATAAAAAAATTATCGGCTAATTCAATCATCAGCACCAGCAGCTTGATCATCTTGATAAGGGATGCGAATGAATCTGACTGCTTTTAACGCTCAGACAACCCCGGCAGGGGATATACGGATATTTTCGCAACTATTCGCAAAAGAATACTTTTACGAATAGTTGTTGACTTTTTTGGAGTAAAAGGCTAATATATCTTTGTGAATGCTGCATTTTATCAATCTGACGGTCTGTACTGATCTGATAAGCGCTCATTTGCTTATTGTCGTAATCGGACAAATGTATGATTTAAAAACTTGCCTCGCTGTCTTCAAGCACAGAAAATCAATTGCTTTAGCAGTAATTCATCCTTCAGTTGATGAAAAACTTTCAATCTCAAATCATCAAGTCGACCATTATTCCGCATCACATTGATATTTATCCTTCCAGTGTTTATCGCTTTTTGTTTCTCTGTTTTCCGTTCTCTTCCCCTCATATAATCGGAGGTATTCATTTATGCCTGATCATAAAAGCGCATACTATCAGGAAATCGATATGAAAAGAACTGCTCGTCTTCGTGAGCTGCAGCGTGAATTGCCGCTTGTCTGCAAGGATTTCTTTATGTCGATTGCTATGACATCCAGCACCTTAACGCGTCTTGCATACGCATACGATTTCAGATTGTTTTTTACATACTTATGCAAAGAAAACCCGCGCTTTGCGAGTGTTGAGCCGCAACTGATCACAGATGATATGCTCGATTCGATCTCTGCGCGTGATATCAGCGGATTTCAGGAATATCTGATGCAATATTACGCTCATGATGAACAGACGGATAAGGATAAGGTCATTCAGAACGGTGAATTGGGGATCATGCGCAAATTGTGCAGTCTAAGATCCTTGTTCGAATATTTATACAAAAATAAAGTCATCACCGCAAATGTAACAACCCTGATCGAACTGCCAAAGATACATGATAAACCGATACTTCGTCTTGAAAAAGACGAAATGTTCCGCATGCTGCAAGCTGTAGAAAGCGGCGAAGGTCTGACAAAACACCAAAAAGCCTACGCAAAATTCACAGAAACACGCGACATGGCGATCATCATGGTTTTCCTTGGGACCGGCATCCGTGTCAGTGAATGTGTCGGTCTGGATCTGGCGGATCTTGATTTTGAATTGAACGCCTTTATTGTTACCCGCAAAGGCGGCAATCAGAGCATTCTGTACTTCCCGGAAAGCGTTGCTAACGCTTTGCAGGATTATCTTGCAGAACGCATGGAAATAACCCCGCTTGAAGGTCACGAAAACGCGTTATTCTTATCCATGCAGAAACGGCGTATCACACAGCGTGCCGTAGAAAACCTTGTAAAAAAATACGCTCTTATCGCGGCACCATTAAAAAAACGCCTCAGTCCGCACAAATTGCGTTCAACTTTCGGCACCAATCTCTATCAGGAGACCGGTGATATTTATCTTGTTGCCGATGTTCTTGGCCACGCGGATATCAATACCACCAGAAAACATTACGCAGCCATGACCGACGCCAGACGCCGGATGGCTGCGCAACATGTGATTCTTCCGGAGACAGAATCAAGCGAAAACAATATTGAGAATTCCGACAATGAATGATCAGTTCAGTTTGCTTCCGTTCTGATCATTGACGATCACCTGATCGATTTTGATACTGCGAAACTTGTCATCACCAATGACACACTTCATGCAATTATCGCAGATCTTTTCAGGATCAAGATCACAGCGATCGCATTCTCCGCAATCAATGCACTCCCGATCATACAAAACACACTTTTTCTGCTTGCTGTCAGTCATATTCATTCTCCTTATCAAAAAAGGCCCGTCAGGGCCTTTTTAAGTACTGTGAAGCGCAATCTATAAGCCGAGTTCTGTATTCGATGGCCATCTATCTACGCGCTATGTCACCATAGCGCTCAAGCGATACTGCGGAAACAGGACGGGCAGCCCTGTATGTTCCCAAGATCTTGCACCGGATGTGGTTTACATGACGGACGAGTCGCCAGGCCGTCGGTGCGCTCTTACCGCACCTTTCCACCCTTACCGCTTTGCAGCGGCGGTATCTCTCTGTTGCACTTGCATTGGAGTCGCCTCCACCAGCCGTTAACTGGCATCCTGCCCTGTGGTGCTCGGACTTTCCTCATACCTTTCGGCACGCGACCATCCAACTGCCTTCACAGCATTGAATAAAGTATCACTTTTTTTTACACTTGTCAAATAAAAACTTGATCAGAGCATGACGAGACGGCCGCAGGTCTCACATTCAATGAAATCTCCGCCTTTGATCGCGCGAACCGCACCGGAAGGCAGTGACATATTGCAACCGCCGCACTTATCTGCAGAAAGCTTGGAAAGCGGCGGGAAAGAATGCTTCTTGATCTGCTGATACTTATCCATCAGCGCCTGATCAACATCCTTGGCCTTCTCTTTCGCGGCGTTCTTCAGTTTCTCCAGTTCTTCCATGTTCTTGCTGTATTCAGCATCATAGGTTTCCTTAAGGGCGGTAAACTCGCTCTTGAACTTGGCATAACGCATTTTGACATCGTGCTGCTGGCGTTCACGATCAGCCGCGTCCTTCTTGATCTTGCTGATCTCCTGTTCGAGAGAAGTGACATTATCCTTCAACTTCTTCGCGTCGGAAATCAGTTTATGAACATCATCGAGAGAATCAGGAGAAGCAGTTTCGATCTTTTCCTGGAAAGCCTTGCACTGCGCTTCAGCCTTGGAAAGCGCATCCTTCAACGCATCCAGACGATCGGCCATGATCTCCACTTCCTGTTCGATCCTTTTATAGATCGCCTGCTGTTCGAGCTGACTGTCACGATACTTGATCAGCTTCTGACGAACAGGAGAACGCTTGATCTCAGCCTGCATCTTGTCGACCGCGATATCAGCGACCTGATACTCCCATAATAATTCAAGATTGGTCATGATTGAAAACCTCCTTGTACAAACATGTCACTCAAACAGACTGCATTCTGTTTGATAGACAGGTATATTATATTTTATTATACTCGGCGCGTTTTGTAAAGCCTTTACAAGAGACGGAACAAGGATCGCCTCAGTCGCCCAATGTGTACCATCAAATAAGACAAAGTGTTCCATTGAAGCCGTCAAGGCATTATGATGACGTACTTCGCCTGTGACTAACGCGTCACAACCTTCGGCAATGGCTTCAGTAAATCCAATATCATAAGATCCGCCGGCAATGGCGAGATTGCGTATGATCTTGTTTGAATCTCCGTACACTCTTACATTTGTTCCGAGAACCTGTTCCAGTTGAACAGACAGTTCATTTGCTTTAGCCGGAACAGGCAGTTCACCGATAAAAAGGTATCCGGATACACGAACAGACTTTAAACCCAATTGCTCGGCAATACAGGCTGAGCCGCTATATGAAGAACGATCCAGATTGGTATGAGCCGATATAACGGAAATGCGATTCCGAACAAGTTCACAAAGGATCCTTCCCTCAGGATCTTCTTCCATCAGATTCTTTCGAGCGTGGAACAACAGCGGATGGTGACTGATAATGAGGTCTGCCCCTTTTTCAATCGCTTCTCTCACTGCATTCTCTGTCACATCGAGTGTAACAAGAATACTATGAACTTTACGTCCCTTTTCCCCCACGATCATTCCCGAATTATCAAAATCCTCCTGTGTTTCAAAAGGGGCGATCATATTAATAAAGTTATATACATCCTGAACTGTACACATTTATTTAACCTCACTCAACCATTTCAGATGATCGCTTGTATCTTCATTACGTATACAGGATTCTACATCATAACGCCATTGATAATAATCTTTTGTTTTCTGATCCCGCTTTTTCATCAGACACGGCCCGAGAAACAGTTCTTTTTCCGTCAGGTGGCTTTCCCCTGTGCTTGCTCTGATCACACAATACAGCCTGCCCGCGGCCGACGCGATCCGTTCTTCATCTATATAATACCCGATCGCAACAATCGTTCTTCTGAGCAGATAAATGTCTGTTTGCGGACAGAGAATAAGCGCGGCACCATTCAACTTTTGTCTTCCGTTCAACAGGATGTCAGCGATCACCTCGCCGCCCATACCGCAGATCGCGATCGCATCTGCAGGACGAGATAACGCGAACAAGCCATCCCCCTGCAAAAACTGCGCCTTCTCCTGAAGCTCGTGCATTGTGATCAGACGGCGGGATTTCTCAAGAGAACTCTCACTCAGATCTGTGATCTGCATGTGCTGAACTTTTCCGCTTGATAGGAGTTTACAAGAAAGCCGTCCGTGATCGGCGCCGATATCGGCGCCGTGTTCACAGACGGGAAAAAGGTCAAAGACCGTATTTAAGCGTTCATCTAACGATGGGATCAAATTCATCAGTCAAGGTAATCCTTCAGTTTTTTGCTGCGGCTGGGATGACGGAGTTTGCGCAACGCCTTTGCTTCGATCTGACGGATACGTTCACGGGTGACTTTGAACTCCTTGCCCACTTCTTCCAATGTACGCTGATGACCGTCGTCCAGGCCAAAGCGCAGACGCAGAACCTTTTCTTCGCGAGGCGTTAATGTATCCAGAACATCCCAAAGCTGTTCCTTCATCAGGATATGAGAAGCAGCCTCAGCAGGCGCGGGCGCAGCTTCGTCTTCAATAAAATCTCCCAGATGGCTGTCTTCTTCTTCACCGATCGGTGTCTCCAGAGAAACAGGTTCCTGAGCGATCTTGATGATCTCGCGAACCTTGCTTTCGCTGATCCCCATTGCTTTCGCAATCTCTTCCGGCGTAGGTTCGCGCCCGTATTCCTGAAGCAACTGACGGGAAACACGGATCAACTTATTGATCGTTTCCACCATGTGTACGGGAATACGAATCGTTCTTGCCTGATCCGCGATAGCGCGTGTGATCGCCTGACGAATCCACCAGGTGGCATAGGTAGAGAACTTATAGCCCTTCCTGTAATCGAACTTCTCAACTGCTTTGATCAGACCCAGATTGCCTTCCTGAATCAGATCGAGGAAAAGCATGCCGCGGCCGACATAACGCTTGGCAATGGAAACGACCAGACGAAGATTGGCCTCAGCAAGCTTCTTCTTTGCTTCTTCATCGCCATTTTCCATACGCTTGGCGATCTCGATCTCTTCATCCGCGGAAAGAAGTGAGACCGTTCCGATCTCCTTCAGATACATACGCACGGGATCGTCCACGCTGATACCGTCGGTAAGAGATTCATCAAAGTCATCGATGACCTCTTCGACCGGCGCGGAAACATCCGATACAGGAATATCACTGGTATCCTTTGTAACAATAATACCCTGGCTTTCAATACTGTCAAGAATCGATTCAAACTGATCAGGGTCGATCTCAGTGCTTGAAAGTTTTGAAATGATTTCATCGTAGGTCAAGGAACCTTTTGACTTGCCCATTTCAAATAATTCATTGAGCTTTACCTGGCTTTCACTTCTTGTTGAATTACTCAACTTTACAACTCCTCTCTGATAGACCGGTCATTGCTTGACAGTTGACTTTAGTTTTGTCAGTTTTGATGTTAATGTCGTGATCTCGATGAGAACCTGCTGTTTATCTGCCGGATTCTCGCATACTTTCATTTCTTCTTTTAATTGCTGAATCCTGCTTTGTAAACGATAGATTTTTATTCCAGACAAACAATCCGCGGCGATTTTTGAAGCATCTGCTCTGTCGATGTCATCTTCCATTGTAAATGTCTTACTCAGAACCTGCCGTTCCGCGTTATCCGTACACTCATTCAGGATCTCAGCCGGAGTCATTCCGTTCATCAGTTTTTCAAATGTTGCCTGATAAAAGGGATCGATGAAATCATCCTTTTTCAATGTATTTCCGGGCAGCGCATTGATACTAATGAGTTTCAGAAGCGTTTGCTGCGGTCGATCCAATTCCTTACTGGTATTTGCTTTCTCCTCGCGGGCATATGCCGTGCGCCGCTGATTATCCGCGGCCATATGCTGTGCTTCTCTCTGAATATTCAGTCCTACCTGTGCGAACAGGATCTTTTTATCAAAGCCGGTCTTATTCTGGATAAAATCTATATGCCTTTCAACATCGATCGGATCCTTGACCTGTTTCAGAAGTTCTGTTGCTGCCTTCGCGTAAGAAGCACGGCCGTCCTCCGATGTCAGATCATACTGCTTAAGCAGCCGCTGCAATTTAAACCGCATGCCATTGATCGGCCTGATGGATTCAAACTCATTTGTTCCCCGTTGACGAATGAATTCATCAGGATCCAGTCCATCCGGCAGCATCAGGACTTTTGCGTTGATCTCTTCTTCATTGAAGATATCAACAGCCCTTTCGATAGCATGCTGTCCCGGTTCGTCACCGTCGTAGGAGATCCATATCTCAGGCGCAAAACGTTTTAAATATCTTGCCTGCTCAACAGTGAGCGAAGTCCCCAATGTAGCCACGACGCCTTTGATTCCCATCTGAGTCAGCGCAACTACATCCATATATCCCTCTGTCAGAATGACACGAGAGAGGTTCCTTTCTTTTTTGAGCAGATTTGCTGCATAAACTCCAAGGCGCTTATTAAAGACCGGTGTATCGGATGTGTTTAAATATTTCGGCTTTATATCGGTCAGCGCGCGGCCGCCGAAACCGAGAATCCGGTTCTCCGCGCTGATAATCGGAAATATTGCGCGATTACGGAACATATCATAATAATGATCTTCCTTCTTCACAGTCAGCCCGGCCAAAACCAGTTCATCAACTGTGTATCCGTTTGCGATCAGAAGATCAGATAAGGCGCTCCATTTATCTTCCGCCGCGCCGAGACCAAACTTACGGATAACCTGATCTGACAACCCGCGGCCATGGAAATAATCCAATACAAGCTTGCCTTCCGGCTTCCAAAGCGTTTCATGATAATATTTAGCCGCAAAAAGATTGGCCTGAAGCAAACGGTCACGAATGCCCTGCTTTTTTTCATAATCCGGATCCTCTACAACGACCGGTGAGCGTAAACCAAACTGTTCTCCAAGTGCCAGAGCCGCCTCGGAAAAAGTCTGATGTTCCATCTCCATTGTGAAATGCAAGACATTTCCGCCTGCTTTACAGCCAAAGCAGTAATAAAGATTGTTGGTCGGGTTTACAGAGAAGGACGGTGTTTTCTCATTGTGGAACGGGCAAAGACCCCAATACCGGTTCCCGTCTTTGCGCAAATGAACATACTTGGAGACGACCTGAACGATATCCGCTTTTGCGAATAACTCATCCATCCAACTCTTTGGGATGCGTCCTGCCACTTCCTCTTCACCACCTGTATAATCTAATACGCCGTTTTGTGATTATTTCCTGCCAACAATATATAGGTTTAAAAAAGCCGCATCGCGTTGATGCAGCTATAAATGATTATTTTTCGAGGCGTTCCAGAAGTTCGTACAATGCTTCCAGCTCCGCCTTGCTTTCATAGCGGAATGTGAGCGTTCCCTTTTTGGTATTGCCTTTGATCTGTGTCTTAACACCTGTGACGGAAAGAAAACGATCTTGCATATCCTTGAGTTCAAGCGGAAGTTCCCGAACAGTATGCGGCTTTTCCACGGCAGGCTTTTCTTCCAGCCTTTCCTCCAAAGCACGCACACTCATCTGGGTGGAAATAATCTCACCGGCCAACCGATCGATCTGTTTCTCATCCTTGAGGCCGGCCAGAATCTTCGCGTGACCTTCCGAGATCATTCCACCGGCCACGGCTTCACGGACTTTCTCAGGCAAAAGCAGTAACCGCAATAGATTGGAGACTGCCGGCCTTGAGATCCCGATCCGCTTCGCGCATGTTTCCTGCGTATAGCCGCATTTTTTGATCAGTTCATCCAGAGCGACAGCTTTTTCGATCGGATTCAGATCTTCGCGCTGAAGGTTTTCAACAATGGACGCTTCCATGCGTTCCTGCATGGAAAACTCCTTCACAATGCAGGGAACTGTATCCAAACGTGCCATTCTGGCAGCGCGATATCGCCTTTCCCCCGCGACGATCACATACCGCCCGTCTTTTTCTTCTACCAGCAATGGCTGAAGAACACCGTTTGCCTGTATGCTTTCCGAGAGAAGCTTCAGTTTATCTTCATCAAAGTTCTTTCTGGGCTGGGACGGATTCCTCATGATCTCATCCATCGGAATCATCGTAACACCGCTGTGTTCTTCGTTCATTTCCGGCAGCAGAGCGTCCAGACCTCTTCCAAGAGCCATCTTTTTCATTCTAATATCACCATTACCTGTTTCTGAGAATCAATTCCTTTGCAAGCGCTTTATAAGCTTCTGCACCGGCGCACCGCTTATCATACAGATTGATCGGCAAGCCGTGACTGGGTGCCTCGCCAAGGCGTACATTTCGCGGTATCATGCTCGTGAATACCTTGCTCTTAAAATGCTTCTTGACCTGTGAAACGACCTGAATGCAGAGGTTCGTTCTTCCGTCAAACATCGTCAGAACAACGCCGTCGATCATCAACCCGGGATTGATGGAGTGCTTAGCCCGCTCTATGGTATTGAGCAAAGCGCTCACACCCTCCAATGCAAAATACTCACACTGGATCGGGATCACGATACCATTGGCTGCCGCCAGAGCATTCAGAGTAAGCAATCCCAAGGAAGGCGGACAATCGATAATGATATAATCATAGCGATTCTTAATGCTTTCGAGCGCGGCCCGCAGTCGATATTCCCTTCTGTCAAGATTGACAAGTTCGACTTCCGCGCCGCTCAGGCTTATGTCAGAAGGAATGACATCCAGGTTATTCTGTACGCTTTTCTGAATCGCGGATTCAGCTGTTGTTTCCGCCAGAATAACATCATAGACCGTTTTCTTATACTTAGTCACACCGACACCGCTGCTGGCATTCCCCTGCGGATCCATATCCACAAGGAGGGTCTTCTTTCCTTCTTCGGCCAGACAAGCGCTGAGATTGATCGCCGTTGTCGTTTTGCCGACGCCGCCTTTCTGATTCGTCACAGCGATAATCCTGCTCATAGTTCGTCTCCCTTCTGTCAGCGTTGCAAGATATAGAATATCACAGATAGTATGAAAAGTCCACTAAAACGGAATCAATGAACAGGAGTTTGTCAAAAGAAAAACGGAAGGCTTAGCGCCTTCCGCTTTATCTTATTCGAATACGTATTCTTTGGTTCCGTTATAGCTCCAGTCGATCTCAGGCAGATTCTTCATGCTGGCGGGATATACGCCCTTCTTTCTGCAGACGAAACCGATATCAGCCGAAAGATCCCGCGCGCCGCTCGGTACGATCACTTCGCACTCAGCCACAGTCTCATTGCTTTCGGGAAGCACACTGTTAACCAGCGGGAATCTCTCGTTATGAACAGTCGTCTTTACTTCTTCGGGCATCGTTACGCGCATGGTATATGCACCCGGGTAAAGATTCTTCAGTTCCCAATGTCCATATTCGTCGGTAACAGTCTCGGTCACAAACTCGCCATACTGATACAGTTCGATGCGGATGCCGGGCATCTGCTTTTCACCGATATCCTGCAAGCCGTTCCCATTCTCATCAAGCCAGGCATAATCGCCGATGGAACCCATCGCGCCGATACCGATATCCGCGTCAGATTCGATCACACCCATTACAAGAATGATGTCTGCGGAAACAGTTTCAAACTCATCAGAATAGATCACACTCATGTTATTCATGAGATCATCCAATCTGGCAAAATTGTATCCTTCCGGAATCTCAGCAGAAACCTGATACATACCGGGATAGAGATGATCGAAACGATAGTAGCCTTCTTCGTTGGTCATTGCTGTGTCGAGCGTCTGACCATCCATCATCAAAGTTACAGGGATATTGCTGACCTTGTTCAGGCTTCCGTCCATGTTCCATACACGGCCTTCAATTGCAGAGAAGGTGAGCAGACCTGCAGTGTAACTTGTTTCCGCGCCGTCATTGACGGTGACGGCACTGCTTGCCTTTCCTGTAACGACAGTGTTTTCATCCACCGCGATGATGACCTCATATTCACCGGGCAGCAGTCCTTCACAGATAAAACGACCATTCACATCTGTTACAGTCTCTGTGAAGATCTCTTCATCCTTCATGATCGTTACTTTTTCTTCGGCAGCAGGTGTATTGTTTTCATCCGTTTCATTGCCGTTGTTCATATTGTCACGGAAGACATAGCCGCTGATGCTGCCAAACTTGGCCGCGTCGATCACGATGTTTGTATAATTCTGTTCAACTTCAACAGTCAGTTCAAAGGAGACAGAGTTGCTGTAGGAACTGCCGAAGAGATCATCACTGCCATACCCGAATCCATAACCTTCAGGAAGTGTGATGGTAACATCATAGGTGTCAGGAATAATATTTTCTACTTCAAACGCGCCGTGCTCATCAGTTGCAACATTGTATATAACATTTGTTGTGTTGCCGGTCATGGTGATGGTTACGGGAATCGCTTCTTCCTGATGCAGCGCGGTTCCGGAGAAAGAACCATTCACACACAGGAAAAGTTCATCCAGTTTGATCTCGCTTGCCATACCAACAGAGAAAGGCGTACTGTGAGCGGCAGCACCCGCTTCCATTCCGCTGAACTGGTAATTAGCAGGGACAGTATAACAGATCGTATATGTTCCGGGCAGTACACCCTTGATGATGTAAGCACCGTTATCATCCGTTACAGAATAACTGAACTCGCTGACGGCTGTACCATTTTCATCGACCAGCGTGGCTGTAACACCGGAAACACCGCCAAATACTTCACCGGTATGATCATTGCGCATCGTGATCACACCGCTTACCGTTCCTGCCGTGAACAGGCCGATATCGATCCCGGCAGCCTGTTTTTCAACAGTCAGATCGATCGCGCCTGTCTTCGCATGATCCGGTCCCTGCTCAATGATCTTATTATCCGCCCCAGCATAAGGCGCAGCGATATGCGCGTCATCAAGATCAATCTCTACTATATAAACAGAAGGGATCATGCCTGTCAGCTGATACAGACCCGCTTCATCGGAAACGGTCTCAGCACGAACGACACCGGCTGCATCGACCGCACGGATCACCATACCGGGAACCGCGCCGTCATCAGAAGCCTTGATACCATCATCGTTCGCATCGGCATAAATCATGCCCTTGATCTCAACGGTCTTTACGAAAACGATCTCAGTAGTATCCGCCTCGGTATCGGTTACAATCGTATCATCAGCTTTAAGCAAAGCCCATAAACCGGTTGACGGCTCTTTATACGCGCACACATAACCTTCGGGAATCGTTACAGAGATGACCTTGCTTCCCTTCAGAAGAGAATCAAATTTAACATTTCCTTCTTCACCGGATGTCTTTGTCTGCAGTACATTTCCGTCTTCATCGCTGAGAAGAAGCTCAACGCCTTCAAAACCGGTAACAGAAGCATCGTCTACAATCACACCATTTTCATCAGTGTACATTTTCTGCGCTTCCATTACAGACACGGAGATATGATTGGCCTGCATGACACGAATAGAAGTCACTTCAGTGGTCTTCCCGATAGTCACAGATACCTCGGCAGAAGCAGAAGAAACATTGCTCTGTGTAAGCAGGGAATCCACCGGCGCAAACATCTTTCCTTCTGGCAGTGAAGCAGTCAGCGTATAAGCGCCTCCCTGGATACCGATGAAGCTGTACACACCGTTTTCATCGGTGACGGCCTGACGGTTCAGGGAAAGTACATCGGAATAAAGGTCGATCAAAACACCGGAGAGCGGTTTATTTTCATCAGCATCAAATACCGTACCGGTGAGAGAGCCGCTCTCAACAAGTCCGAGACAGGAGCCAAGCGACTCACCATACACCACAGGAATATCGATCGAATAGACCACAACACCGTCCTGAGGCGGGAAAACATTATAGAAATTAGAAATACGCTCACCCAGCGGGCCGACAATGTAGTTATCCGGAAGCGTTGCCTTGTATTTATAGATACCGGGCGTGATATTACGGAAGAACGCGTAATCCGTGGTCGATTTGGTAGTTCTGACTGTGGCGATCGTATACTCTTTGCCCTCAAATTCGTAGATCAGTGAAACATCAACACCGCGCACAAGATCTTCACTGTTGCGGCGTCCGCCGTTCTGATCCCGGTCAATATAGGCAATGATGCCCAGCACGTTGTTCGCCTTCAAGAGACCAATGTTCTTTTCAATCACAGAATCGTTTACGTCAAAATCAAGCGTATAGCTCTCACTGCCGGCAGCAGGCAGCGCAGCACTGTCCAAGCCGTGCACACTGAAACCCCAGTTATCGGAGTTTGCAATGAAGAGGCGGTAAGTGCCGTTTTCCACTGTCTCAAAGGCATAACTGCCGTCATCAGCGGAACGCGCGCGCTTGATATCTGTATATACATCCCCTTCAAGCTTCTGCAAGGTGATATATGATCCATCGATCATACGCTCACCTTCGTCGAAAACACCGTTGTAGTTTCTGTCGCTCCAGACAACACCCTTCACGGTACCGTCAGCATAAGCAACAGCCGCGGACAGCAGCATAGCAGCCGCAAGAAGGAATAAAACCAGTAAACGTTTCTGTTTCAGCATATCCTGTTCTCCTGTTTATTTTGTCTTCAATTGCTTAAATGTTTCTGCCGCGTAGAAACCCCCCGCGCTCCAGCTGATCAAGGTGGCGATACAGATCAGAATAATATGCACCGGGACACCGATCTGGTCAAAGAACTGGCTGAAAAAGCTTGTTGCCAGTGCCGCGAGGATCACGCATTGCGCGACTTTACCGATCATCTTTGCGTAAACGACGATCTTCTTCTTTAACAAGACCGCGCCACCGATCAGCAGACACAGTTCCTTCAGAAGCAACAATGCCAGTGCCACCCAGTATACAGTGTTGTTGATGAACATCGCGAGTGAAAGCATCACGCTGATAGTCATCAGTTTATCGGCGATCGGATCCAGCAATTTGCCGACATTTGTCACAAGATTATACTTACGCGCGATCTTGCCATCCAGCAGATCAGTCAGACTGGCGACCAGAAAAACGATGACAGCCCTGTAATGCCAGTTCAGGTAAGGCATTTCAATATCTTTGAAGAAAAGGACCCAGTAGACCGGTATCAACAGCAAACGTATCAATGACAATACATTGGGTACCGTGAGGATCTTTTTCTGATTGTTATCGTCCATAATAACCTCCTCAGTATACCGCATAATTATATCATCATTTCTGAACCTTTTCAATTACAAATCACAAAGATTTACACTAATAATGCGGTATCTCACGGAGACAACCTACTATATCTAGCAAGTCGTTCTCTTAAAGATACCGCATTCTATTAAATCTTACGTTTTGTTCCGTTCATGTAATAGGGATCTGTTCTTGGAATCCAGTCCATGAAGGCTTCCGCTTCACGATTCCAGAAACGCCATTCATGAATATATCCCTCGCCGGTGACAAAGGTCAGATCATATCCCAGTTTCGTCAGCAGATCGCGCATCTTCAGATTCTGCTCGTAGAGGAAATCCTGATCACCGCAGGAGAGGTAGATCGGGATCCTGCGGTCTTCCTTCGCGCATTCCGTTGCCAGTTGTTCGATATCAGGCATTCCGTCATAGGCGGATTTCTGCATCTTCATTGCTCCGGAGAAACTTCCGAGCGCCGCGAACTGATCGGAGTCTTTTAAGCCATGGATCAACGCGCCGTAACCGCCCATCGAAAGACCGGCAATATAAGTGTCTTCTTTTCTGCGCGAGACAGGAAGAACACTGCGGATAAACTCGGGCAGTTCCTTTGAAATGAAGCGGAAATAGTCATTATCCCCGCCATGATCAGCATAGGCCATGTTTTCCGCGGAGAGCATGACAACACACAGATTCCGCTCCTCGGCATAAAGCTCCACACTGGTGTAGCCGTTCCATGTCGCGTGATTATTGCCATATCCATGCAGGAGATACAGAACCGGATAGGCTGCTCCCGTAAGATGATGGGGATCTTCCTGCATCATCTCCGGAAAACACATCGTTGGCAGGATCACAGTAAGATCAACCGCTCGATGCAGCGTATAAGAAAGAAAATTGATCTTGATATTTGCCATGTTACGCTCCAAAGACAACTTTCATGTTGCGCTCGTTCAGGCTGAAATCCATCTTTTTGTAGCTCCACGCTGCACGTCCAATGCCGTAATAATCCAGAGCCTCATGGATTGCTTTATACCATTTGATCGTTTCTTCCCTGTCCGCATGTTCGATGACACCATATTCACCGCAGTACAGCGTGGTCCCCTCGGCTTCGGCCTTATCAACAGCTTCCTTGAATACTTTGATAAAGAAATCAGCACCGATCTGCTGCGTTTTATCCTCGCACAGTTCAAATACATGCGCGTTATCGGGAAGGAGCGCAACAGTACGGTCAATATTCTCCTGAATCGTACCGCCAAATCCGCAGCGGTAGTCATGCGGCATATTATCGATCCAGTATGCGCCCTGATGGGTGAACATGATAGGCTCATAGCAATGGAAGTTGTAGATAACATTCTCGTCGTAAGGCTTGCGGAGATCCTTTACGGCGTGAACAGCATTGTTCCAGTAGCTGCCGACCAGGATTTTCACATCTTTATCAATGGCACGGATGCGAATAATGCACTTTTCGGCAATCTCATTCCAGATAGGACTCAGAGACTGATCCGTCACTTCATTCAGCAGTTCAAAAGCCAGCATATCCTTGTCTTTGGCAAAACGCTTTGCAAACTGTTCCCACAGGCGATAGAAACGCTCCTGAAGGGCTTCGTCCTCAAAGAATCCATTCTCACGCTCGCCTTTATCAAACGAAAAACCATAGGTTTTATGCAGATCAAGGATCATATTGAGCCCATACTTTCTGCAAAGACGAATGCATTCAGCAAGACGTTCAAAGCCTTTTTCGATATATACGCCGTCTTTGGTTTCAACGAGGTTGTAATCGACCGGAACACGAACATGGTCCAGATTCCAGGTAGAGAATTCTTTGAAATCTTCTTCGGTAATGAAATGATCATAACGATCTTCCGTATGATCACACTGAGAGAACCAGCCGCCAAGATTGACACCATGCATATAACCGGTAAACTGTTTCATAACAATCATTCCTCCGTTACTTGATGGAAACATTATACGAAAGAATCCTGCTTAATTCAATATAAAATATCTCGCTTCATTGAAAACACGAAAAAATGCTGATAGAATAATGCTATCATTTTCCCGGAGGTGGAATTATGTCGATCGGTCCAGGGATGGGACGCGGCGGAAGAAATCCCCGCAATTTTCTGACAGATGAAGAGAAGAAAAGTATGCCCAAGGTGGATAAGCAGTTATTGCTGCGCATTTTCTCATATTTGAAACCTTATTGGCTGCGTTTTCTCTTTGTTTTTATCTCTATTGTTTTAGCCGCGGTGATCGGTCTTCTGCCTTCAATCATTACAGGAAAGATCGTCGATGAAGCCTTGATCCGTGACCGCAGCATCACAAAACTCATATGGCTCCTGCTGGCAGCGCTGGGAACATTGACTGTTTCGCAGATCATCGGCGTGATTGAAAGTTATATCAATGCCTGGATCAGTCAAAGGATCATCTTTGATATGAAGAACCAGATGTACGATCATCTGCAGCATATGCCGCACGCGTTTTTTACTTCTGAGAAGCAGGGCGATATCATCACGCGCATGAACAGCGACATCAGCGGTGTTTCCAATGTCATCTCGGGAACACTTTCATCTGTTGTCAGCAATATAGCAACCGTGATCACGACCTTGCTTGCGCTGTTCACGCTCAGTTGGCAGCTGGCGCTGGTCGGTATCGTGATCATCCCCCTGATGATCATTCCGACACGCTCTGTCGGTAAAACAAGGTGGAAGCTGCTCACACAATCACAGGAAAAGAATGACGAAATGAACCAGCTGGTCAATGAGACCCTTTCCGTTTCCGGCAGCGTGCTGGTCAAGCTATTCACCCGTGAAAAGAAAGAGTACGACCGCTTCGTTAACGTAAACGAAGAAGTGACCGCGTTGACCATGAAAGAACAGCGCAGCGGAAAATGGTTCATGGTCGTGATGGGTATCTTTATCAACATCGGTCCGTTGCTTGTGTATCTCGCGGGCGGTCTTTTGATGCTGGGCGTAGAGGGAAGCGGCGTCACCATCGGTGTGATCACAACGACAGTCGCTCTGATCAATCGTCTGTACCGGCCTGTTCAGAGCCTGCTCAATATCTCTGTCGATTTTACCCGTTCCCTTGCCCTCTTCACCCGTATTTTTGATTATTTCGATAAGGCGATCACCATCGTATCCAAGCCCGATGCTGTACAGCCTGACCTGAAGAACAAAGACATTGCATTTGAGCATGTCGCTTTCTCATACGAAAAAGATCACCCGCTTCTTACCGACATTGATTTTGTTGTGCCGGGCGGTAAGATGTACGCGATCGTCGGGCCCTCCGGAAGCGGTAAATCCACAGTCGTCAATCTGATTCCGCGCCTGTATGATGTTCAGCAGGGACATGTCAGGATCAATGATACCGATGTGCGGGATATTGATCTGACTTATCTGCGTGAAAATATCGGCGTAGTTACACAGGATACTTATCTCTTCAATGGCACGATACGCGAAAACCTTCTCTACGCCAAAGAAGATGCCACTCAGGATGAACTTGAACGTGCCTGCAGGATCGCAAGCATCCATGATTTCATCATATCCCAGCCTCAGGGTTATGACACGATCGTCGGCAATCGCGGTTTGAAACTCTCCGGCGGTGAGAAGCAAAGGATCTCCATCGCGCGGGTCATCCTGAAAAACCCCAACATCCTCATTCTTGACGAAGCCACTTCCGCGCTTGACTCGATTTCTGAAAACGCCATACAGGACGCCCTTGATCAGATGATGATCGGCAGAACAAGCATTGTGATCGCGCACAGATTGTCAACGATCCTCAAAGCGGATTCCATTCTTGTTGTAAAAGACGGTATCATCTCCGAACAGGGAACCCATGAGGAACTGCTTGACAAAAACGGCATCTACCGTGATCTGTATGAAACACAGTTCAGAAAGATCATCGATTACGAGGCCGACAAAAAGTAAATAAACAACCGCCTGCAAATGATCGAATCAGTTGCAGGCGGTTCTGTTTTACTGCGGCTTACTCTCCGCGAACCCAGACAGACATTTCACCGGGTTCTCTGTTGCACCACGCGTAATAAGGAATAAACTTGATCATGCATGGGATCTTCTTTGATTTTCGTGTTGAATACAATCGGTTATCTTTACTGGTGTCACGCTTCCCTTCCACATAAAGAGCCGTAACTCCGCCCAGTGTTTCCGGTTCATACACATCCCTGATCATATCGCCGGTCACGCGCAGATCCCATAATTGCTTCCCGTTATCACACTCTTCAATGCAGTAGACAAGCGGCCCGCGCATCAGCGCGACACGTCCGGCATTGAACGGTACATGATCATTACAATACATTTTTGTGCATTCCATACCAAATTCTACTTCGATTTTATCGTTTGCATGGAAATCCGCGGTAATATACACGTATCCGTTTTCAGATTTACGATACAGTTTATTCTGATAGCGAACGCTGTAAACATCCTCACACCATCCTGGAATTCGAAGCGCGATCGTCATGGCAATATCGTTCCTGAACGTGATCGCGACATTTCCGCTGCGCAGATAATCGCTGTCTACAACAATGCCTGCTTTCACACCATTCACATTTGCGACCGCCTCGTTGGAAATATACTGATTCAGGTACAGCGTACGATCATCCTGAGACCAGATATAATTCCCCAGTCCGGTCATCGTTCTTGCAAGATTCGGCGGACAGCAGGCACAGCCATACCATCCCTGGCGTACAGCATCAATATGCATATCCGCACGGCGTTTCGCGCGTTCCGGCCACACTTCCATCGGATTGCAATAGAAGAAACGCGTACCATCCAGCGAAACACCGCTGATGATTCCGTTATAGAGCGTTTTTTCAGCAATATCCGTATATACAGCGTTCGGCGAGGCTTCAAAGAAGCGTCGTGTGCTCATCAGCAGCGCGATCGAAGCGCAGGTCTCATTGTACATCCTGTCATTTGGGAGATCATAATCAAAGCTGAAGCTTTCTCCATCGCCCTGAGAGCCGACACCGCCGGTGATATACATCTGGCGCTGTGTAATATCCGTATAAAGATCATTCGCCGCGTCAAGCAGACTGCTGTCTCCTGTCAGATTTGCTGTTTCTGCCATGGAGGACAGCATGTAGCAGCAGCGCACCGCGTGTCCAACTGCTTCTTTCTGTTCCCGTACCGGTTTATGCGCCTGCTGATAATTATACGGCTCGCCTCTGCCCTGTGTTCTGAACCAGTTCTTTAAGCCATCATTCTCTTCGCCGCGCAGTTTTGCCTCTTCATCGTAATAGTAAGGCTGTTGTCCGCGCTCATCAAGGAAATACTTGGCCAGTTTAATATATTTTTCGTTGCCGGTGATCCTGTAGAGCCCCGCTAATCCAAGCTCGATCTCCTGATGACCGGGATAACCATGCTTTTTGTTTTCTTCCGGTCCGAATATACTGTCGATATGATCCGCGAACGCGCAGGCGCATTTGAGCAGCATATCCTTTCCGGTGGCGTTATAATAGGCGCAGGCAGCCTCAAACATGTGTCCCGCTACATACATTTCATGTGTAGAACGCACACATGTCCATCTGTTCTCGATCCCGGTAATGATATAATATGTGTCGATATAACCGTCATCCAACTGCGCCCGCTTCACCAGTTCGATCGCGCGGTCTGCCCGCTTTTCCAGTTCCGCGTCCGGATGAGTTTCAAGCGAATAGCCCACGGCTTCCAGCCATTTGTACAGATCGCTGTCCTGAAACTGAAAACCGTAGAATTCTCCCTTGCATAAGCCGGCAGCGATCTTGAAGTTCTCAATGCATCCGCTCTTGGGAACGCCTTCCACCTGATCGTTCAGCACATTCCACATATATTCAAGAGAGATTTCCCGAGTGGTCCTGATCCGTTTTGACCAAAAATCATCGGTGATTTTGACATCCTTCAAAGGCAGTGAGTAAGCACCTTTCCTGATCATTCTCTATCCTCCTGTAGATTATTCCTAATTTCTTGATAAAATAATTCTATTGATTATCCAATAATATGTCAATGCTTTTCTTGCAAAGAATACTGCTTTATGTTACTATTATGTACAGAGTGTTTTCATAGGAATTGATCACACATCAACAACCATGATTTGGAGGAGTCAACATGCAGTACGGTTATTTCGACGGGAAGAATCGTGAGTATGTCATCACTGATCCCCGCACACCCATGCCCTGGGCCAACTACCTCGGTTCCCCCGCTTACGGTGCCATCGTCACCCAGAACGCCGGCGGCTATAGCTTTGTTAAGTCCGGCGCCGCGGGACGTATCCTGCGTTATACGTTTAACCAGTTCGACGAGCCCGGTCGTTACATCTATCTGCGTGACAACGCGGATGGTGACTTCTGGTCTGCTTCCTGGCGTCCTGTCGAAAAGGATCTCAACGAATACAAGACCATCTGCCGTCACGGTACCTCCTACACCGAGATCGAGAGCGCGTATAAGGGCATTGAAAGCAAGGTCCTGTACTACGTTCCCATGGATGCCACCCACGAAGTCTGGCGTCTCAAGGTGAAGAACACCTCTGCTCAGGCCCGCGAGATCGGCATTTTCGGTTACTGCGAATTTACTACCGAATCCTTCTATACACAGGATCTCGTCAACCTGCAGTATACCCAGTTTATCACCCGCACCGATTTCATGGGTGATCACATCCTGCAGCACATCAATGAATACTGCCATGTGAATGCCAACGGTGAAAACGGCAGCGAGCGCTTCTTCGGTGTTGTAGGCTCCCCTGTTACCTCCTACACCGGCCGCAGAGAGCGTTTTGTCGGCACCCATCGCTTTAACACGCCTCAGGCCGTTCTGAATGGTCAGTGCGATAACAGCCTTAACTACAACGGTAATCCCTGCGGCGGCCTGCATACCACGCTCACACTGCAGCCCGGCGAAGAAAAGGTGATCGCGTTCATCCTTGCTCAGAAGACCGAGTCTCAAGCCCGCGCGCTGCTCGACAGCTATCAGGATGTATCTGCCGTTACCGAAAAGGAATATACCACCCTGCGTGATTACTGGCATGGTGAATTGAACAACTTCATCGTCAATACGCCCGATGAACGCTTCAACGAAATGGTCAACACCTGGAACGCCTTCCAGTGCTTCACCACCTTCGTCTGGAGCCGCGCCGCCTCTCTGATCTACTGCGGTGAACGCAATGGCTACGGCTATCGTGACACCGTTCAGGATATTCAGGGTATCATCCACCTTGATCCCAAGATGGCCAAGGAACGCATCAGCTTCATGCTTTCCGCGCAGGTGCATCATGGCGGCGGTCTGCCCCTCGTCAAGTTCACCCACAACGCCGGTCACGAGAACACCCCTGAAGATGAAAGCTATGTCCGTGAGACCGGTCATCCCCACTATCGTGCCGATGACGCCATGTGGCTCTTCCCCACGGTATACAAGTACATCTCCGAAACCGGCGATCTGGACTACCTCAATGAAGTGATTCCCTTCGCTGACAAGGACGAAGGCACCGTATATGAGCACCTCAAGCGCGCGATCGACTTTACCCTCAATCATCTGGGCAACCATGGCATGCCTGCCGGTCTGCACGCTGACTGGAATGACTGCCTGAAGCTTGGCGCTCAGGGCGAAAGCTCCTTCGTTGCCTTCCAGTTCTATTATGCTCTTAAGCTGATGGCCGAATTCGCGCCTGAAGCCGAAAAGCAGTATTACGCGGATCAGGCCGCCGAAATGCTTGAAAAGATCAACAAGTTCTTTTGGGAGGACGATCGTTTCCTGCGCGGCTACCGCGAGGATGGCACCATCATCGGCAGCAAGAACGATGAAGAAGCCGCGATGTGGCTGAACCCCCAGAGCTGGGCTGTTATCAGCGGCGCCGCTACCGAAGATCAGAAGTCCAAGATCCTCGAAACCGTCAACGAAAAGCTGAACACCCCCAACGGTCTGGAACTGATGGCTCCCTGCTATCGTTACCATGCCTTCGATGGTGCCGCGATGATCCTCTTCAACCCCACCACCAAGGAAAACGGCGGTATCTTCTGTCAGGCTCAGGGCTGGATCATTCTGGCCGAAGCTCTGATGGGTCATGGCGACCGTGCCTTCCAGTACTTCGCTGAGTCCTGCCCCGCTTCTTACAATGATCGCGCCGAGATCCGTGAGTGCGAACCCTATGTTCACACCCAGTTCATTGAGGGTCATGAATCTCCCCAGCCCGGCCGTGCTCATGTGCACTGGCTGACCGGTACCGCCAGCACCGTCATGGTCGGCTGTGTTGAAGGTATTCTGGGTATGCGTCCCACTCCCAATGGTCTGCGCATCTCTCCCGCGATCCCCGCTGAATGGGACGGCATGACCATCGAAAAGACTTTCCGCGGCTCCAGACTGCACATCACTGTCGATAACAAAGCCCATCATCAGGGCGGCGTGCAGAAAGTGCTGCTGAACGGCGTTGAGACCAAGGATTGCTTCATCGAAGCTTCCGCTCTCAAGGCCGGTGACAACGACGTACTCGTTGTTATGTAAGTCATCTTCTTAACTACCTCGCAAAGGGCACCTTGCGGTGCCCTTTCTTTATATTTTTCCGATTTGTCGCCTTTCATAACATCTGCATATCTTCACATATAAAAACAGACAGAGCCATCAGCTCTGCCTGTTTGCTTATGAAGCGCCTATCAGAGGCACAGATTGTTCTTTGTCTCGGGATCAAAGAAATGCATGACCTTTCCGGTAAACGTCACATTGAGTTTCGCGCCGGATACAAGGCTGTTGCGCACCTCATTCGTCAGATTGATCGTGGGCACGCGAACGATCAGCCGAGTACCATCCTCGGTAAAGACATGCAGATGGAGTTCGCTGCCCATCATCTCGTTCACTTCCAGAGTACAGGGAATGGACTTCTCGGAGGGCGCATCCGCCAGGGTGATATGTTCAGGACGCACACCCAGTACGATATCGCTGCTTCCAACACTATTTTGAGCAAGCATCGCCTTCTTTTCTCCATCGACAGGAATCTTCGCGCCGAAAGGTGTAACGAAGTATTCATCACCGTTCTTGACGAGCTGTGTTTTGATCATGTTCATCTTAGGCGCGCCGATGAATTCCGCTACGAAGATGTTGCGGGGCATTTCGAATACCTCGGTCGGAGTTCCGACCTGTTCGATATAACCATCCTGCATGATAACGATACGGTCACCCAAGGTCATGGCCTCTGTCTGGTCATGCGTAACATAAATGAACGTGGTATCAAGCTTCTTGCGGAGCAGAATGATTTCGGCACGCATCTGATTGCGCAGCTTGGCATCCAGGTTCGAGAGCGGCTCGTCCATCAGGAATACTTTTGAATTACGAACCATCGCGCGGCCGATCGCGACACGCTGGCGCTGACCGCCTGAAAGCGCGCGGGGCTTTCTCATCAGGTATTCCGTAATACCAAGGATCTCTGCAGCATTTGTAACTTTCTCGTAGATCTCATCCTCGGGCATCTTTTTCAGACGCAGAGAGAAAGCGATATTGTCATATACCGTCATGTGGGGATACAGAGCGTAGTTCTGGAAGACCATCGCGATATCACGATCCTTAGGCTGAAGATCGTTTACGACCACGCCATCGATCTCCACAGTTCCTTCACTGATCTCTTCAAGACCGGCGACCATACGCAGCGTCGTAGATTTTCCGCAGCCGGAAGGGCCGACGAAAACAACGAACTCTTTATCCGCAATATCCAGGTTAAAGTCATGCACAGCAGTGACTTTATTGTCATATATCTTTTTGACACCCGTCAGTTTTACATTTGCCATTGCTTTATTCTCCTTTCATTCTTCCGATCAACCCTTGACCGCACCGCCGGTAACACCCTCTACATAGTACTTCTGCAAGCACAGGAAGAGGATGGTGACGGGAATAGCCACAAGCACGCCGCCTGCGCAGAACAGCGTGTATTTCTGTCCGATCTGGTCCTTGTTCAGCCAGTCATACATACCAACCGCAACGTTCTTACCGGAACTTGTACCCATGGAAACATACTGCGCGAAAACATAGTCTCCCCAGGGGCTCATGAAAGCTGTCAGAATCGTATAGATAACAATTGGCTTTGACAAAGGAAGAATGATCTTTTTCAACACCTGGAAGCGGGTAGCACCGTCAACACGGGCCGCTTCATCCAGAGACTTCGGAACTGTATCAAAGAAGCCTTTTGACACATAATATCCCATACCGGAGGATGCAATGTAGACAAGGATCAAACCGGGCACAGCGTTTGCCTGAGTCAGTCCAAGATCGGCCAGTACACGATAAAGGATAATCATTGTCAGCATTCCGGGGAACATACCAAGAATGAGCATAAAACGCATCAGCGGCTTACGCCCCTTGAAGCGGAAACGGGAGAGCGCATAACTCATGCACAGTACAATGATCGTCTGCAGCGTAGCGCTTACCAGAGCGATAATGAAGGTATTCAGATACCACTTGGGGAAATCGCTTGCAAAGAGCGCCGCATAGTTATCAAAGCCCCACTTCTTGGGCAACACATATCCGACAGGCATTGTGTTCTCAATGCGGAAGCTTTGAAGGATGATACACGCGAACGGAATCATCCACACCACGGAGATGATCGCAAGAATAATATGGATCGTTGTATTGCTCAGCCTTTGCGATGCCTTAAGACCCATATGATGCTGATTTTCCTTTGCCTTGCTCTTCGTGGCACAGACAAGAATGATACCGATCAGCAACAGCCCCAGACCGACCGCAAACAGCACGATCCTGTTGCGCACACAGAAATACGAAATCCCCTTGAGATCTTTGATCTGCCCCATGCTTTCATCGATCTCAGGGATCTGTTCGGAAACAGTATGCAGAAGATCAAGCACCTGATCCGCAGTCGAATTGAAGACCGTGAATTCTCCCATGATTCCGGACAATTTACCAACGCCAAACAATCCGAGCGACATAACGAGAATGCCGCATATGATCAAGATGATACCAACTTTTTTCATAAACAACTTCTTCCTGTAATCATTCTCTCATCATGTAAGCAACAAGATAGCGTTGCTTTGAAAGAAAGATCACTGGAAATCCTCCTCGTTCTTGATTGAAGGCAGCAGATTGTAAACAACAAGAGAGATCACCGCGACAACGACAAACACAAGGATACCGACAACAGAAGCCAGATAATAACTCGCTTCCGCGCCCTGTGTGATCTTGAACAACCAAGTGATCAGAAGATCGGTATAGCCAACCGTTCCGGGAGCTGTCGCGGTATTGTTGGTCGGCGCGCCGCCGGTCAGAAGATAAATAACGTTAAAGTTATTCATGTTTCCGGTGAAGCTTGTCAGAAGATACGGGCCTGTTACAAACAACATATATGGCAGGGTGATCTTTGAATACTGCTGCCATGCATTCGCACCGTCGATCTTGGCGGATTCGTAAAGATCGGCAGGAATATTCATCAGAATACCCGTAGTAACCAGCATCAGATAAGGAATACCGATCCAGATGTTAATGATAATAACGGTGATACGTGCCCAGGTAGGATCTGTCCAGAACGGAAGAAGATGATCCAGATCAATGATCCCAAGATCCATCAGAACACCATTCACAATACCGTTATTGGCAAACATCTTTGAAACATACAGCAGGGAAATAAACTGTGGGATGGCGATGGTCAGCACCAGAACGGTACGCCAGCCTTTCTTGAATTTGATTCCCTTTTTATTGATCGCCATAGCGACAAGCATGCCAAGGAAGTAGTTCGTGAATGTGGCAAAGAAAGCCCAGATCAACGTCCATACAAGCACTTCGCCGAAGGTCGCCGCGTATGATGTCGCGCCGCTGTTCCAGTTCAGCATTGTATTGAAATTATCGAGCCCCACCCAATGGAACAGGCTATTCGTATAACCATTTGCGGAACCGCTGTAGTTCGTGAACGCAACAAGGATCATGAACACGATCGGCAGCACGGTAAAAACGAGAATACCGGTCACAGGAAGCGCCAGCAGCGTCTTATGGAAACGATCATCCACAAGACTGTGAAGATCATCCTTACCGCTCTTCAGTTTCTTGCCGCTCTTGATGATCTTTTCAGCAATCGCATTCTGCTTGACATTTAAGCGCCAGGTGTAGATGAATGCACAAATGAAGAAGATTGTCAGAACACCATACAGCAGGATCCTGAATGAATTATCGTGATAAGTCGTTACGCTGGTATAGCCTCGAAGACCATTCTTTACCTTCTCAACCGTAGGCCCTACCTTGCCCAGAGAAGGAAGCATACCCATATAATAACCTCCGCAGAGGATCATATACGCGATGAAAACGATCTCGAACAGGAAAAACAGAATACCGCGCAGGATCTGTCCCCGTGCGATGTTGCCGAAACCCATGAAAAGATAGGATACCTTTGTTTTCCAGTCTCCTGTAACAAAAGTCATCACAATATCTTTAAACTCATTTCCGATCCCAAGGAAAACTTTCTTGATCAGGTTCCATAAAGCTACAAAGATACCGATGAACTTGCGGGGAATGGACACAAAGAACTGCTTGATCTTATAGATGAGTCTTGCCCACTTTGACAGGCGCAAGTACTCAAGATCCGTATACTGTGCCATGAAGATCTCCTCTTTCTGTAAAACAGCCGGAACCGGGTCTCCCCGATTCCGGCCATTATTCGGCCGCTGAATTACTTCAGCGGGACTTTTTTAATTACTGCGCTACGAGCGTCACTTCGCAGGTATTGGCATCGAACTGAACAGCGTAAGTGCCGTCAGCATCGACCACAAAGTTATCAGCGGGGAAATTGTTATCCCAGCTCAGACCCTGACGGACCTTGAACTCGGTACCGGCAGTCATTTCATAAGGTTCAGAAGTCCACACACCGGCGCCGTTGTTGGTCATGGGGAAATCTTCGTTCCACATTGTGCCGTTCAGAGAACCGATGACGGTCCAGGCATGCTTCACTTCGTCACTCAGAGTGAACAGAGCAGCGATCTTGTTCTGATAGTTCTCAAGAGCAGCCTTCAGACCATCTTCATCCTGAGCATCCTTGACGTCATCAGCGATGACCTTGGCGATATCCCACCAGGAGCCGTGGATCTGACCCTGAGGAATGGAGTAGGGAGACTGAGCCAGCAGAGCGGCCAGACCGGGGTTGGACTGAACAGCTTCGGAAGCCTGAGCTTCGATGTTGGAGGGACCCCACGCAACAGCATCAAAGCGCTGCATCTGGCAGTCGTAACCGGTGAGGTATTCAGCGAGGATCTCAAGAGCAGCGGTCTTGTCAGCATCGACCTGGGGCTTGATACCCATCAGCTTGCATCCGTTGTAGGAACCCAGGTGATAGGAAACACCGTCCACCTCGAAGGAAGGCAGATCCGCAACGCCCATGTTGTCGCCGAGGTAGCTTTCAACAGTGGTGTAATCCCAGGTACCGGTCACAACAACGGCAGCACCGGAGGCGAAGTCCGCACCGGCAGAAGAACTGTTGTGGCAGGAGGAATCGACCAGCTTCTTCATACCCTTGACGGCGATCAGACCGGCTTCGGAATTGAAGGTGTCGTATACTTCGATGAACTCGCCGTCATCATCGGTCACCCATTCAGAGGTGCAGCCGGTGCCGAAGAAGAAGGAAGCCAGATACCAGGCAGAGGTGTTCATCTCGAAGGAGAAGAACTTGCCGGCGGCTTCGCAGTCAGCGATGATCGCTTCCAGAGAATCGATATCTTCCTCGGGGATAACGGTCTTGTCATAATACATGAAGTAGCCGTTATCAGCGGTGAGAGGGTAAGCATACATCGCTTCGCCGGAAACAGCAGCGGCGACAACACCGGCCGCGTTCACGGAAGCGGTGATCTCAGCGGATTCATCGCTCAGCTGAGACAGAGCGCCGGCCTGCACGAGGCGGGCGAACTGATCCTGCGCGAAGCAGTAGATATCAGCACCGGCTTCAACGTCCACGATCATGTTGGTGGCAGCATCAGCTTCGGATACGGGTTCAACAGTAGCGTTGATCTTGATACCGTATTCGTTGGTATTGTTGAATTCTTCGATCTGAGCCAGAGTAAGATCAACGATCTTCTCAGCAACCCAGACGGTGATGTCGTACTCGTAGGTTTCCTCAGCAACGCCGAAGGAAGCCAGAGACAGAACCATGACCACAGACAGAATGAGAGCAAGGATCTTTTTCATGGGGCATTCTTCCTTTCTTTTCATAAACGGAGCTTCACACTTCCGTTTTGCTTGATTTGTTTAATTATTATATGCTGCTTATAAGCATTTGTCAATATCTTTTTGTATTTGACCATATTCAACATTATCATGAGCGCACGGCACTGATATTTTCTGTTTTTACAATATGTTTTTTCAATTGTTATTTCATACTGTTCAGCAGTGCATCATCGATTTTTCCCCATGCGCCATTGCCGGTTCCTTCAGCCTTTACCTCGATTCCGACCGAGATCTCATCGCCTTCATGGTAAGAGATATTTTCGATCAGCGCTGTATCCCAATTCCCGTACGAAGTGATGGTCATCGGCTTCGTCGCGGTCACCTCACCATTGATCTTGACATACGCGCAGATCTCTGTAGCACCGCAATCTCCGCCCATGATGGAGATGGAATATTTGTAGGTTCCCTCCGGTAGCCCTTCTACTGTCTGCTCAGCCGTAAAGTTAACGGTGTTCTTTGCCGCGCTCCAGAAATGAAGGTGCTTTGTCCCGGTCAGACTGTCCGTTTTCTTATCTTCAACGTACAGTTCATCAGCCTTTCCGTTATCTGTCACCGTCCAGGCAGCGCCGCCATCTTCAAAACTGTAATCCTTCAGGAAGTTATACTCGATCATGCTCACATAACAGTGTGCCGTCATTCCTCCGGCTGTTCCGGAAATGTCATACTTCGCAACACCGTTTTCGTGCATCGTTCGGTCATCATCTTCCGTGAAATTCCAGACTACAGGAATCGCCTGCTTGCTGTCGTCCGTCATGATCGCGTTGACCACATCCGGCAGAACGATCGCGCCGTTGATATCGATCTGCATATTGACATCCTCCAGCGCGTCAGCAACCGGAGTGATTTCATTTCCCGAACGCATGAGACCAAACACTTTCAGGGATTCCAGCGCCTTGCCCTTCGCGTCGAACAACGCCTGATTATCTACAGCATTACCGCCGTAATACTTACCGGCATCGTTCGGGTCATAGCCTGCCGCGAAGCTGGATGCCCAGCCGCTGCCGTATTTCTCCCACAGTTCGTGGTTTTCTTCCCAGCTGTTCTGCCCAACGCTGATCCAGGTGCCCTCCCAGTATACGATACCGATGGCATTTGATGTTTTGTTTACCAGTGTATCTGTGATCGCGCGGATACTGTTAGCCTGTCCCTGAACCGTGAACGGATAATCCTTGATGATCGCGCCGCCGTCTGAGATGGTATTGCCGTTGAAGTCCGTATCATCGCCGGTATAAGCATAGGAAGTTTCCATGACCATCACTTTCTTACCATAGGTTTCAGAAACTTCAGTCAGCACAGAAGAAAGATTTTCAAGCGTACCATGCCAGTACGGATAATAGGATGTGGCAAATACATCGTAATCCACCTGATAATAATCCATCTTCTTCGCATAGGTCATATAACTGTCCGCTTTTTCAGGATTAGCGAAATGCAGCGCGACCAATGCGTCGGGATACACCTCTCTTGTGGCTTTCGCTCCGGCCTGCATCAGATACTGGATATTGAACCAGGTCTTTTCACCGCACATTTTATTATTTGTTTCGTTGCCGACAGAAACCATGCCAACATCTACGCCGGCTTCCTTCAGCATATTCAGGCAATCCAATGTATACTGGTAGACGGCTTCCGTTTTTGTTTTGATATCCATTCCCTTCCACGCTTTGGGAACCATCTGCTTCGCGGGATCTGCCCAAAAATCGCTGTAGTGAAAGCTGATGATCATACTCATGCCATTCTCCGTGGCACGTTTGCCGATTTCAACGGCTTTCTGAATATCGCAGTTCCCGCCGCCGTATCCATTTCCTTTCGCGTCATACGGATCATTCCAGACACGTACACGGATCATGTTGATGCCATTATCATGAAGGATCTTGAATACATCCTGTTCAATACCGTCATGATCATAATAATGGACTCCGCTCTGTTCCAACGCGATCACGCAGGACGAATCCATACCGAATATAAAATCATCCGGCAGGTTTTCTACCTGCTTTACATACAATGTGCTGCTTTGGATCTGTTCTTCCGCGCACACGCCGCAGCAAACGCCAAGCAGCAACGCGATTGTGAGCAATACAGTCAGTGTTTTCATGTTTCCTCCTTAATACATACCACATTCTATTATTTATTGTTTATTTCCAATATAAGCATAAGATAATAATCGACTGTTCTGTCCGCCTGACCGTCATCCTGTATATGTCCGCCTTTGTTTCCCAGACATAGGTAATAATTCATTTCCGAACCATCCTTGTTTTTCTCATAGAAAACATTACTTTCATAAGGCGCTTTCTCCATCAGGATCCCAAAGCCATTAAAGCGTTCCTGTTTTGCAGGCTGCAGCGCGATATACTTTTCCGTAAGCGGCAGAAACCAATCCTCCAGTTCCTCCATATCCCGTTCGCTGATCACAAACAGATCTGCCTTTTCCAATTCCGCGGTGCTCATTACAGCGTAAGTGAATGGCAGTACTCTTACTTGCCTGATCGTATCGGGTCTTGTTTGCTCAAGCTCAACCGCAATTCCTTTCGGATCATTCACTTTAGCATCCACAGCAATGACGATCCGCTGCCCGGGCGGTATA
Source organism: uncultured Clostridia bacterium (assembly GCA_937907055.1). Classification (GTDB taxonomy): domain Bacteria; phylum Bacillota; class Clostridia; order Christensenellales; family Aristaeellaceae; genus ZC3RG03. The sequence goes on from CALCTW010000077.1 coordinate 37,128, forward strand.
TTCGTCACGATGGTAAAGATCCAGCCCCAGAAAATGACACTCAGCACCAACCAAGCCAACAATAACGGGATCAGATGGAAGAGTTTTTTGATTTTACTCATAATCCACCTCTACGATATAGTTCCGAATCGCTTTTATTGTGTGTATCCTGTTGTCAGACGGCAGATGCTTTCCGTAGGCAGCCATCACATTTAACCTTGTTTCCTCGCCGTTCTCTGCAGTCAGAATTACCTTCTCAATATCGATGCTTTTCGGAATGTGGACGATCCTCTCTGTTCTTCTGATCGTTCCTTTCAGTTCAAGCACAGGTTCAGTGCTGCTGATGATCGAGACTTTGTGCTGATATAAAGCCCTTGCAGGCTGATAACAGAGCACAAACAGCAGAATAACCAGCCAACCTGCTAACGTAGACACAGTAACTGTTGTAAACAGCAGTCTCTGTTCATTCAAGGTGTTGGTCATAATACAGCAGACAATGCACACGATCAGCGCGGCTAATAGGATCAACATCTGTAAATAAAACAGAAACACTTTTTTTCTCTTCAAATGAATGATCTCATCATTTTTGTAAAAGACCATAATTGCCCCTTTATGCTTTGGTTTTAAGCATCATATCATTTTTCATTTAACTTGACAAGAATAATCCTGAAGATTAAGATGATAAAACAAATCAGTAAAAAGGTTGGTCCTGCGTATGAAACGATCCTGCGCTTTTATCCTCGGGATGATTCTGTTGATCATCCTGTTGCCCGTTTCTTTTGCCGAACAAAATGATGAGTACATTTGTGAGGATATCATGAAGCCTTCAGAATGGATCGATCCCGGTCACAATCGAATCATGTATGAGATATTCGTCAGTTCATTTTCAGATTCTGATGGCGATGGGATCGGCGATCTGCGTGGGATCATAAATCGACTGGATTACCTGAATGACGGCGATCCGGCATCCGGCCGATCTTTAGGTGTGGAAGGTCTGTGGCTGACACCGATCTTCCTTTCCCCTTCTTATCACAAATATGATGTGAAGGATTATTATCAGATTGATCCCGCTATCGGAACCCTTGAAGATCTGCAGGAACTGATTCGTCTGTGTCATGAACGCGGAATGATCATCATTCTGGATCTGCCGATCAATCACACCTCCGGCGAGCATAAATGGTACATCAACTTCGTCAACTCACATCTGCTGAATAACGCAGGAAATCAATACTACGACTATTATACATGGCTTCCGAAAACAGCGGATGTTCCTGCCGGTCGTCATTTTATGACGCAGAACAACGGCAAACTGCGAGTCGAAGCCAATTTTTCCGATTCCATGCCCGAACTCAATTTTGACAACCCGGAAGTCCGGGAGACTGTGGTCGATATCGCCGCGTTCTATCTCGGTCTCGGTATCGACGGGTTCCGTTTTGACGCTGCAAAATATATCTATTACGGGGATCACTCCGCGAACGCCGAATTTTGGACATGGTACATTGATCGCCTGAAGGAGATCAAGCCTGACCTGTATACGATCGCGGAAGTCTGGGATTCCGATTCCGTGACCGAACGTTATGTCTCCGCGCTCAATTGCTTCAATTTTACCTGCGCGCAGGCAGAAGGCCTGATCGCGAAAACAGCAGCAGCCGGAAATGTCAATAAAATGACAGTTTATGTGGAGAACTACATTTCCACGATCCGCGCCTTCAACCCGGATGCAGCCAACTGCTTCTTCATTTCCAATCACGACACCGACCGTGCCGCCGGTTATCTGACCGTTGCAAGCGGGCGCATGCAGATGGCTGCCAATCTTTATCTGCTTTCCCCCGGTTCTCCGTTTATCTATTATGGCGAAGAGATCGGTCTGCGCGGCTCGCGCGGCGGAGCGAATACAGACGCAAACCGTCGGCTCGCGATGCTGTGGGGAGACGGAGACACCGTGTCCGATCCGATCGGCACAACGTATGACCCGGCAAAGCAGAGCCCCTATACTGTGCTCGATTGCCTGCAGAATGAAACCAGTCTTTATAATCACTATAAAAAACTGATCATGATCCGCAAAGCCAACCCGGAGATCGCGAGCGGCGAATACCATGCTTTGCGATTCAAAGAAGGCAAGGCCGGCGGTTTCACATCGACCCTGAATGGGCAAACCATCTGCGTACTTCACAATACGACGACGCGCGCGATCACGCTCGATCTTTCATCAGCAACAGCCCTCACCTTTGACACGATCGCCGCAGTGATCGGAGGCACAGCGGAGCTGACAGGCACAACGGTTACAATTGACGGACAGACGAGTGTTGTTCTTCGTTAATGATCATATTCAAAGCCGCTTTTATGCGGCTTTTTTCTTTATATGAAAGTGTCGGGCAAGATAACATCTTGTATCTGTAACGGGCATATGGTATACTTACACTACATTATATGGAGGTTAGTTCATCGATGTCAGACCTATTCAAACACAATACCGGCTTCCTTCACGGCGGTGATTATAATCCCGATCAATGGCTGGATCGTGAAGACATTCTTGAACAGGATGTTCGTTATATGAAGCAGGCAAACGTCAACTGCGTTTCGCTTGCGATCTTCAGTTGGACAAAACTGGAGCCCTCAGAAGGTCACTATGATTTCGCATGGCTTGATCAGGTCATCGAACGTTTATGGAAAAACGGCATATATGTCATCCTCGCGACGCCAAGCGGAGCTAAGCCTGCATGGATGGCTGCAGATCATCCTGAAACGCTGCGCGTCAACGACCATTTCCAGCGCATGCATTTCGGTGAACGTCACAATCATTGTCTGACATCGCCTTATTACAGAAAGAAAGTCGTTGAGATCGACACCCTGCTCGCCAGGCAGTATGCTCACCATCCGGCGGTTATCCTCTGGCATTTATCAAATGAATACGGCGGCGTCTGCCATTGTGAGCATTGTCAGGCTTCTTTCAGGAATTGGTTGAAGGACAAATATAAAACACTGGACAATCTGAACAGCAGCTGGTGCACCGGTGTGTGGAGCCAAACTTATACCGAGTGGGAACAGATCGAATCCCCCACCCCTGTCGGTGAGATGAGCTGTGTTTCTCTTCGTGTAGATTGGCAGCGTTTCATGAGCGACTGCTGCAAGGACTTCATTCGCATGGAAAAGGATGCCGTCAAAAGCGTCGATCCCTCCCTGCCTGTCACAGCAAATCTGATGGAACGTTTCTGGGATTATGATTATTTCTCCCTTGCTGAAGAATTGGATATTGTTTCATGGGATAGTTATCCTGAATGGCACAGCGGAGACGATATTGCCCGCGCCGCGGAGTTTGCCATGAATCACGATATCATGCGTTCGCTCAAGAAACAGCCTTTCCTTCTGATGGAAAGCACGCCGTCTCTTGTCAATTGGAAGCCAATAAACAAATTAAAGCGTCCCGGCATGCATATGCTTGCCTCCATGCAGGCGGTCGCTCATGGCAGTAACAGCGTTCAGTATTTCCAATGGCGTAAGTGCCGGGGCGGTCCGGAGGCATTTCACGGCGCGGTCGTCAGCCATGACGGCCGGAATGATACAAGGGTCTTCAGAGAAGTCAGCGCGCTTGGAAGTGCCCTCAAAAAAATACAATCGCTCTGCGGTACGGATATCGCGCCAAAGGTATGTATCATCTATGACTGGCACGCGCGCTGGGCTGTCGATTTTGCGCAGGCCGGTCAGAAAGAGCATATGCGTTACTTTGATACGGTCGGCATGTATTATCGTGCTCTTTGGAGATTGGGCCTCCAGGTCGATTTCTGTGATATGCGGGATTGTACCGATCTTTCACCTTACACGCTGGTCATTGCTCCAATGCTCTTTATGTTCCGCAATGGATTTGAGGATCGTCTTAAGGCATATGTCGCCAACGGCGGTACACTCCTCATGAGTTATTTCTCCGGCATCGTCAATGAGACTGACCTGACTTTCCTCGGTGATACACCTTTTGCGCTGACTGATGTACTCGGTCTTCGCGTTGAAGAAATGGACGCCCTTTATCCGGATGAGGTCAATCACACGATCTATAACAACAAGCAATATACGATCCGCGACATCTGCGAGATCTGTGTGCCGACGACTGCCGTTTCTCTCGCGACCTATCAGGATGATTTCTACCGCGATCGGCCTGTGATCACACGGAATCAATATCAATCCGGCAAAGCGTATTATGTAGCCGCCCGTGTTGAACAGTCCCTGTTGGATGATTTTATCGCTTCACTGACTGCTGAACTTAAGCTGGTTGAGCCCGCATTCAGTGCTCTTCCGGAAGGTGTGATCTGCAGCAAACGCGGGGATGTGTATTTCCTGCAGAATTACACGAATACTTCTCACAATATCGATCTCAAGAAGGAATATCAGAATATTCTGACCGATGATCTGCTAAGCGGGCCTGTTACAATAAATCCATACGGAGTTCTTCTTCTCCGACCTTCAGAGCATTGAAACAGCAAAAAAGTTGACATCACCCGGTACTATGCGCGAAGTTTATTGATCGCCGCATTGCAGAATCCGGTATGTTCTTAGGTGTCATCACCGTTACAAACTTGATGCGACCATTTCAAGCGAGGTATTCATTATGAGGAAAGCGTCCATTCTCATTGTTCTTGTACTCATTTTCTCCATGTTTTCTGCGACCGTCTCTGCCGAACAGGGTGAAAGTATTATGGATTTTGAATCGCTCTCTGCTCTTTGTGAGACTTATGGTTTCACACTCGGTACTGTGATCAATCCCTCTATCATTTCCGATAAAACGCAATCCGAGCTGATCTTGACCGAATTCAATTCCGTTACTTTCGCCAATGAGGCAAAAGCATATTCGCTGTTGAATCAGAGCATGTGCAAGTCAAGCCCCGATGGCATGCCCAGAATGAACTTCCATACCGCTGACAAGATGATGGACTGGTGCCAAAACAACGGCCTTCATGTACGCGGTCATGTGCTGGTATGGGATGCTTATATGCCGGACTGGTTCTTCCGTGAGTACTATATGAATAACACCCCCTTTGTAGATACGGAAACCATGAAGCTTCGTGTACAGAGTTATATCGAACAGGTCATCACACATTTCGAGGAGAACTATCCCGGTGTGATCTATTGCTGGGATGTAGTCAATGAAGCAGTTGGCGACAATGCATCTGAGTGGAACCCCGGCGATTCCAGACACCTGAGGACGATCCGCAGCGGAACCTCCAACCTCTTCCGTGATGTGATTGGCGAAGATTATGTCGAATACGCTTTCCTCTGTGCTCACGACACCGTGCAGAAGCTCGGAGCAGATATTAAGCTGTTCTATAACGATTACAACGCCTTTGATACCAATAAGAGCAACGCGATCGTTGCGCTTGTAAACAGCATCAACACCTACGCGGTCGATGCCGACGGTCTGCCTGTGAAGCTGATCGATGGCGTGGGCATGCAGGGCTATATCGGCGGTTATGGTTCGCAGAACGGATGTCTGAACATGAACGACATTGAGAAGATTCGTTCCTGTATCCTGAAATATGCTGATCTTGGCTGCGAAGTGCATATCACAGAGATGGCCCTCCGGTGCTATGAACCCGGCGACGCGTGGATGCAGAAGCACGCAGATTTTTATGCAGCGATGTTTAAAATGCTGACCTCCATCAATACAGATACATCATCGCCGCTCACCAACGTTTCGATCTGGGGGCTGTTCGATTGTGAATACCTCCCCACTTCTAACTATACCTGGAAGCTTAACAGCCCTTACGGCGGTCTGTTCACTTCCGGCTGCGCTATCAAACCCGCCTTCCGGTCTGTCTACCAGGTCCTGAAGGGTGAATAATTCCAATTACGGAGGTAATCAAAATGTCTCAGAATCCTGTATTCAAGATTGTCATGGAAAACGGCGATGTAATGACCGGTGAACTCTATCCGGAAATCGCTCCGCAGTCTGTCGGTAACTTTGTTTCTCTTGCGAACAGCGGCTTTTATGATGGACTGATCTTCCATCGCGTCATTCCCGGATTTATGATCCAGGGCGGCTGCCCGCTCGGTAAGGGTTTCGGCGGTCCCGGTTACAGTATCAAAGGTGAATTCGCGCAAAACGGCTTCAAAAATGATCTGAAGCACACCTATGGTATTCTCTCCATGGCTCGTTCCGCCATGCCCAACTCTGCCGGCAGTCAGTTCTTTATCATGACCAGCAATTCTCCCCATCTGGATGGCGGTTATGCCGCGTTCGGAAAGGTCACTTCCGGTATGGAAGCGGCTGAAAAGATCGTGAACACCAAGCGTAACCCCATGAACGATAAACCGCTCGTGGATCAGAAGATCGCGACGATCCGCGTTGAAACTAACGGTGTTGACTATCCTTTCGAAAAACTGTAACGAGAGTATGAAGAAGACATATACATTAAAGATCGCAGGCCGCGATTATACACTTTCCACAGAGGATGCGCCGGAGCTCGTCCATCGCATCGCGGTTTACGCGGATCGAAAGATCTCCGAAGCCTCTGCCGGCGGCCTGCTTGGCAAAGAAACCGCGCCCGTTATCGCTTGTCTTTCTTTGGCTGAGGAGCTCCTGAATGCTCAGGACGATAATACCCGTTTGCGGAAAGACCTTTGGGAAGCAAAAAAGGAACTCGAAGAATTAAGAAAAACGCAGCGATAACCCGCTGTCTTGAATTACCCGGAGCCTTCTGTGATGCAAAAACGTGTTGAACTATTAAGCCCGGCAGGAAGTCTGGACGCTGCAAAGGCAGCGCTCGCGAACGGAGCTGATGCCCTATACCTGGGCACAGTTTCTTTTGGCGCGCGCTCCTCTGCGGGTTTTGACCCCGTCACGCTGCAGGAGATCATTGATCTGTGCCATCTCCATCAGCGAAGGGTTCATGTCACGCTCAACACTTTGATCAAGGAAAACGAGTTTGCTGATGTTGATCAGCAGCTTCAACTCCTTTCCAGACTTAAAGCAGACGCTGTTCTTGTGCAGGATATCGGTCTGATGCATTACATTCGCCGGAATTATCCGGAGTTCGAGCTTCATATCAGTACACAGATGGCGCTCCATAACGCGGCGGGAGCGCGATTCGCGATTCAAAACGGAGCAGATCGTATTGTTCTTGCCAGAGAATGCGATCTCAACACCATCCGCTCCGTCTGTGAGACCGGCATCGATACCGAAGTGTTCGTACACGGCGCGCTCTGCGTTTGCGTAAGCGGACAATGCCAGTTTTCTTCTGCAATCGGAGGACGAAGCGGAAACCGCGGCCGCTGCGCGCAGCCCTGCCGTCTTGAATATGAATATCTCGGCAAAAAAGGCGCATGGCTCAGCCCTCGCGATATCTGCCTTCGCGATTCGATCCCTCAGCTGCTGGACACGGGTGTCGCATCTCTGAAGATCGAAGGACGACTGAAGCGGCCCGAATATGTCGCGATCGTAACACGCGCCTACCGCGACGTCATCGATTCTTATTATGCCGGTAATTTTCATCCGGCAACCCCTGACGAATCCGCATCACTTCACCAGATCTTTTCGCGCGGCGGTTTCTCTAAGGGCTATGCATTCGGAACAGAAGACGCGGGGATCATTTATCCCGACCGCGTAAAGCCGGAAGGCAGTATCATCGGAAAAACCGGAAAGAGTAACCGGCTGAACGGTATCACACTTTGCTCCGTGCAGCTGACCGGAGATCTCCACAACGGCGACGGACTTGAGATCAATGACACCAGTGTCATTTATTCCGGTCCGGACCGCTCTGCAGGTCAGACTGTTCAGATCCGTGTTCATGATGCAGTCTCGCCGGGAAAACCGGTCAGGCTGACTGAAGATGAAAATCAGTTGGAGCAAGCGCGTCTGACGTATGAGGGTAACGCGCTCGACAGGTCCGCACCCATCCGCTATGACCTTGATTTCACCGCTTATCCCGGGAAGCAGACCCAGGTAACCGTGAGAACATCCACTGCTTCCGTTTCGATTACCGGGCCGGAAGCTGAAAATGCTCAGCACTCAGAATTGAATGAAGAACTGATTCGGCGCTCCTTTTCCAAGACCGGCGGCACGCCCTTTGTTCTGCATGACCTTATCTGTCACACCAAAGACGCATTCCTGACTTCAGCTGTTTTGAATCAGCTGCGAAAAGACGCCTTGACCAAGCTCATCCGGCAGATCACGGATCAGGTTTCCGGAAAGAATCACTGTTTTGAGCCTGAGAATACCGCTATTTCCTCAGCGCAGGATATTCCTCAAAAACCGCTCTTATATGCCTGCTTTGATCAGCCTGATAAACAGGCAGAACTGATCAATGCAGGGGCTGACAGGATTGTCTATATCCCGGACGATTATGACATGAAAACGCTTGATCATCAGCTCTCGCTTTTGAATCCGGGTGTTTTTGTCGCGCTCCCCGAAGTCTGTTCAGACAGCGTTCTTCATGATACAGTAGCGCTGATCGAATCACACCGTCTTAACATTGCGCTCCGTAATGTGAGTCAGCTTTCCTTATCCGTGTCAGCGTCTGTCATTGCACTCGATATGCTGCCGGTGTTCAATCAGCGCACCGCCGATTATCTTTTTGATAAAGGCTGCTCCTGCGTAACGCTTTCTCATGAGCTTTCTCTTTCCGAGATAAAGCTGCTGCAGCTGAATTCCCGTTTCATCCTGCCTGTACATGGTCGGCAGCGTTTGATGACACTTACGCATTGCCCCTACCGTACTTTACTGGGGCTCACACACGGTCATGCAGCTTGCCGGTTCTGTCATAACGGGCAGGGGGCTGAAGGCACTTACATGAAGGATCGTAAAGGCGCGTCCTATCCGCTGCGGCCGATCCATTCTCCGGATGGCTGCCGTATAGAACTCCAGGATCACCGGATCAGGGATCTCAGCCATCTGCAGGAACAGCTCAGGTCAGTAAATACGTCTTTGCTGATCGATACCACTTCAGAATCCCTTTCCGAAAGCGCGCGTGTCCTCAAGGCATACCGTGCTATTCTTGACGGGGAAAATGTTTCTCCCCTTTCCGGAAACTATACTGAAGGCAGGATAAGGACAGGCGTATTATAAAGCCCATATATTGATAATATTCTTTGTTTTTTCTCTCTTTGGAGGTTTACTATGAATGATCGTGCGATTCGCGTTTTGGAATTCAACAAGATCCGCGACAGGCTTTCCGCTTTCGCGCTGACCGAATCCGGCAAGGAATTATGTCAAACCCTTGTACCGGTCAGCAACGAAGCCGAAGTGATCAACAGGCTGGCTTATACAGAGGAAGCCGTCTGCATACTTGCATATACCGGCTCCAATCCTCTGATCGGCTTCAATTCTCCCGGCGATTCTCTGACACTTGCCGAAAAAGGCGGTATCCTTTCTCCTAAAATGCTGCTTAATATTGCCGGTATTCTGCGTGCCTCACGCACTACAAAGGATGCCCTTGTTACGGATCGTCAGAACACGCCCCTGATCACTTCCATGGCGAACGGCCTTCAGCCGCTCCGCTCCCTGCAGGAAGATATCGACACGGCAATCCTCTCAGAAGAGGAGATCGCTGATGCAGCAAGCGCGACGCTTGCCGATATCCGCCGTCACATCCGTCTGGTGAACGAGAAGATCCGTGAACGCCTGAACACGATGGCGCACGGGAGCGCGTTCAGCAAATATCTGATGGAATCTATCGTAACAGTACGGAACGGCCGCTACGTACTGCCGGTCAAGAGCGAATATCGCTCCAGTGTTCCCGGCATTGTTCATGACCAGTCTTCCACAGGCGCCACACTCTTCATCGAACCCTTTGCCGTGATCGAGATCGGTAATGATCTGAAGGAACTGAAAACAAAAGAACGTGAAGAGATTCAACAGATCCTGCAGGCGCTTTCTGCTGAAGTCGGTGACTCCGCTTCCATGATCAGCCGGAACATTGCAATTTTGTCTGAACTCGACTTCATCTTCGCGAAGGCTTTGCTTGCACGTGATATGGACGCGATCTGTCCAAAGGTCAATAAGCGTGGATATCTCCGTTTTGTTAAGGTCCGCCATCCGCTGATCGACCGTGAAAAGGTCGTCCCCTGCGATCTATGGCTTGGCGATGATTTTTCTTCCCTTATCATCACCGGTCCGAATACCGGCGGCAAGACAGTCACCTTGAAGACCGTTGGTTTAATGTCCATGATGGCGCAATCCGGTCTTCATATACCGGGACAGCTTGGGACCGAAGTTGCGATCTTTGATCAGATATACGCCGATATCGGTGATGAGCAATCTATTGAGCAGTCCCTTTCGACCTTCTCCTCTCATATGACCAACATCACGCAGATCATGCAGGATGTTGATCAGAACGATCTTGTTCTTTTTGATGAGCTTGGTGCCGGAACAGACCCCATCGAAGGCGCGGCTCTGGCTCAGGCGATTCTCGACAGGCTCCGCCGGAGGGGAATTCGCTGTGTTGCGACAACACACTACAGCGAGCTCAAAGTGTACGCGCTGACGACCCAAAACGTGGAAAACGCAAGCGTAGAGTTCGATGTATCCACACTGCGTCCGACATACCGCCTTTCTATCGGTGTACCCGGCAAGTCCAATGCCTTTGACATTTCCAGAAAACTTGGCCTGGATGAATCCCTGATCGACACCGCCAAAGGACTGTTGAATCACGAAGCTGTTGCTTTTGAAGATGTTATTGCGAACGCGGAGTACCATCGCCAGATCGCGCAAAAGGAACGCGAGCTTGCCGAGCAGGCCCGTGCTGAAACAGTGAAACTGCGCAATGAAGCTGAAAAGCTGATGCGTGAGATCGAAGAAAAACGCCTCACCGCAACAACCAAAGCCAAAGAAGAAGCGAGAAAGATCGTTGATAAGGCACGCCGTGACGCAGATGTGATCATCTCCGATCTGAAGGCATTAAAAAGAAATGCTCAGGTTCAGGATCATGAGGTGAACCGTCTGCGAAAAGAACTGGACACCCAATCCGACACTTACGCGCCAACCTTAAAGAAAACAGCCGGAAAATCCCTCTCAAAGGCTGATATCAAGATCGGCGATGTGGTCATGGTAGAGAGTCTCGGTACGACTGCAACCATCCTTTCTCTGCCCGATAGCAAGGGGGAAGTTCAGG
>CALCTW010000078.1 GCA_937907055.1 uncultured Clostridia bacterium
AGCATGATGGCCAGCATGATCGGGATCGGGAAGCCGGCGATCAGGCCCATGATGTTCAGCAGCAGCGTGTTCCACAGGGACATCCAGAACTCATTCTGGTCCATGACGAACTTGAAGTTCTCCAGACCCACCCAAGCCTTGGGAAGACCGTTATCGGTGATCCTGTTTTCCTGGAAGGCCATGATGATTCCCGTCATGGGCTTATAGCAGAAAATAATGTAAAATGCCACAGGGAGGAGCAACATCACATAGAGGCGCCAGTCCCGCAGGATCGGATTCTGCTTTCCGGATACCGGAGTTTGCACATTCATACTCATTTTCGCCTATCACCCACTCTTGTTTAATAAAGGAAAACGGGAGAACAATAACACTTTTTGATGAATATTATTATAATTGCAAGAAGCATCTACTTCTATGCAAATCCCGCCTGTTACTATGCGCATCCTGCACACAAGCCGTCTTCATCGGCAAACAACAGACCAAATAATACATATCAGAAAAAACAAAATCCGGGTCTTCAACACATTTTCCATGAAAAATGGCAGATAAAAAACCGAAATCAGTCTGTTTTTTCCTTGTTGATGCCATTATATATTAAACGATCCGAATATGCAACATAAAAATTAATAAAAACGCCGCGGCCGGAAAAAAAGACGGCCGCGGCGCTGAGATCTGTCTGATTTATCGCTCTGAGGGATAGAAAATGCCCATGTCATGACGGACGCGGGTGCAAAGACGGCTCACCTGCAATGATTCCGACAGCGGAACGACCGGAGATTCCGTCAGCCCGCCCAGAACGCATTCGGCGGCGTGATCGAATTCATAGTGATGCCCTTCATGCTCCTGCGCGAAGGTAAAGGCCCGCGGTTCCGCGCCGTTCTGATACAGCGTAAACGCCCAGGGGTGCCAGAACTCCGGCATGACGATAAAGCCCTTCGTCCCCAGGATACGCAGCGTATTATCGCAGGAAGCGTCCATGCCGCACATGAACTGCGCCGTTTTCCCGTCCGCGTACATCATCTGCACACAGGTGCGCATATCCACGCCCTGCTCCGTTTTCCGGCAGACGGCGTGCACCTGCTCCGGATCAGCCCCCAGCAGCGAGGTACAGGCCATGAGCGGATACACCCCCAGGTCCAGCAGCGCGCCGCCGGCCAGTTCCGGCGCGAACACACGGTCAGCCGGATCGGGATTGCCATTATAATAGGAAAAATCTCCGTAGACATGACGCACCTCACCGATCGCGCCCTCCCGGATCTGCCGCAGGGCTTCTTCCATGGCAGGCGTAAAACGCGTCCACATGGCCTCCATCAGGAAAACGCCGTTTTCCCGCGCGCAGTCGATCATCCGCCGCGCTTCCTCCGGGGTGACGGTCATGGGCTTCTCGCACAGCACATGCTTGCCCGCGCGCATCATCCGCACCGCCTGCTCCGCGTGGAGCGGATGCGGGGTCGCGATATAGACCAGGTCCACCTGATCACTTTCCGCCAGTTCCTCATAGCTGCCATAGGCCAGCGGCACCCCGTACCGGTCCGCCGCCGCCCGGGCGCGCGAAAGCTCCCGCGCCGCGATCGCCGTCACCGTGATCTTTTTCGCGTTGTGCATGTCTACCATCACGCGGTCCATGATCCTGCCGGCGCCCAGGATCCCCATTCTGATCTTTTCCATCTGTTGATTCCATCCTGTTTCATCTATATCGGTTTTATCCATTCGCATTCTATCATATTTTCTGTCCGGATGACAAGGAGCGTCCCCCCGGAAAACAGGAAAAGCACGAAAAAACACAAACCGGCCCCGGATATATGATTTTATTTTTGATATTATCGGTATAGGTTCATTCTATCCTGACAGGCAGGCTGTATTTTATGATATAATCCAGTTAACCGCTGCAGCTTCAGCGGAAAAAGGAGCGTATTGATATGGATCGTTATGAACACCGCAAATCCTCTGTGACCGTGCGTGTGACGGACGCGAACGGCAATCCCCTTGCCAATACCCGTGTCCATGCCCGCCTGACCCGCCATGAATTCCTTTTCGGCACCGGCGCGTTCTTTACGGCCAAAACGGCGGATCCCGTGCTGGCCGGTGATAAAAAAGATTATTTCGACCGCGTGTTTGATGAATGGCGGCAGACCTTCAACTACGGCACCCTGCCCTTCTATATCGGCCGTTATGAGCCCAAGCGCGGTCAGACCCGCGAAGAAGAAACGCAGCGCGCCGCCGCCCTGATGGCCGCGAACGGCAAGCAGATCAAGGGACATCCCCTGTGCTGGCACACCGTTTCCGCCCCGTGGATGTATGATATGACCGAAGAAGAGGTGCTGGATTACTTCCTCTACCGCATCGAGCGCGATGTCAGCGCCTTCAAGGACAAGATCCACTTCTGGGATGTGATCAACGAAGTGGTCATCATGCCCGAATTCGTCAATGAACCGGCCTCCATGCCGCGCATGAATCCTGTCACCCGCCTGTGCCGCAAGATCGGACGCGTGCAGCTGGTGAAGACCCTGTTTGACAAGGCGCATGCCGTCGATCCCACTGCCACGCTGCTGCTCAATGATTTCAACACCAGCGACCGCTACCGTCAGCTGATCGCGGATTGCCTCGACGCCGGCACGGGCATCGATGTGATCGGCATCCAGAGCCATCAGCATCAGGGCTTCTGGGGCATGGAAAAGCTGCAGCAGGTGACCGAGCGCTTCGAGCAGTTCGGCCTGCCCATCCATTACACCGAAAACACCTTCGTTTCCGGCCATCTGATGCCGCCTGAGATCGTGGACCTGAATGACTATCAGATCCCCGAATGGCCCAGCACCGCGGAAGGCGAGGAACGCCAGAAGGAAAACCTGATGACCATGATGGAATATCTGTTCTCCCGCCCGCTGGTGGAAGGCTTCACCACCTGGGACTTTGAAGATCATCAGTGGCTGGGCGCTCCCTCCGGCCTGATCCGCGCGGACGGCACCCCCAAGCCCGCCCTGCTGGCGCTGAAGGAGAAGCTGAACGGCGAATGGCACACCGAAGCCGATCTTGTGACCGATGAAAACGGCTGCTGCACGCTGTACGGCTACCGCGGAGATTATGAGCTGAGCGCCGGCAGCGGCGCGGCTGCCCTCACCCTGAAGAAGGGCATGGATGAGATCCGCGTGACGTTGTAATCCGGATAGACAAAACCGATCTGTTCTTATATAATATTATCATCACGAAATAACACGATCTCCGGTCGGGAACGCTCCCCGGCCGGAGATTCCGCTATGAGGTCTTTATGCGCGATCATATGCTCCGTGACAAAACATTCATCCGCGGCCTGAGCAAGCTGGCCCTCCCCATCGCGGCGCAGAGCCTGATGCTCTCCGCTGTGGCTGTGGCCGATACCCTGATGCTGGGACAGTATCAGGATGATATGGCCGCGGTATCGCTGGCGACCAAGATCCAGTTTGTCCAGAACATCGCCATTTCCAGCTTCATTGCCGCCCTGATCATGCTGGGGGCGCAGTACTGGGGCAAAAAAGACAAGGTGAGCATGGACAAACTGTTCGGCATCGCCCTGCGCTACGGCGGCATCCTGTCTATCCTGTTCTTTATCGGCTGTGAGTTCTTCCCGCAGTATCTCATGCTCATTTTCACCGATCAGCAGGTGCTGATCGACATCGCCGTGCCCTATCTTCGCATCGCGGCCTGGTCCTATTTGATCACCGGCTTCAGCCAGTGCTATCTGGCGCTGTTAAAGATCAGCAATCACACCGGGGACACAGCCACCATCAGCGGCACCACGGTGGTCCTGAACATCGCGCTGAACGCCGTGTTCATTTTCGGCCTGAAAATGAATGTCCGCGGCGCGGCGCTGGCCACGCTGATCGCCCGCGCGGTGGAGCTGATGTGGGCCATGGCGCTCTCCTTCCGAAAGAACTACATCCGCCCCTCCCTCCGCCATGTTTTCTCGGCAGATAAGCTTCTGCACCGCGATTTTGTGCGCAATCTGCTGCCGCTGCTGGGAGCCGGGCTGCTGTGGGGTGTGGGCTTCACGGCCTACAGCGCCTTCATGGGGCATATCGAGGATGCCGCGGCCGCCAATTCCGTGGCCTCCTCGGTCATTGAACTGGTCTGCTGCGCCTGCAACGGTCTGGCCAGCGGCGGCGGCATTCTGGTGGGCAATGAGCTGGGCGCGGGGCATCCGGATACCGGCAAACTGTACGGCAACCGCATCCTGCGTATCGCGTGGGTGTGCGGGTTCCTCACCTCTCTGGCCATGTTTGCCATCACACCGCTCATCATGTCCATCGTCCACCTGAACGATACCGCCACCGGCTACCTGAAGGACATGATGATCGTGATGACGGTGTATACCATCGGCCGTGTCATCAACACCATCATCATCAACGGCATCTTCGCCGCCGGCGGCGATACCATGTTTGATGTCTACAGCCTCGCGGTCACCATGTGGGGCATCGCCCTGCCGCTGGCCGCGCTGGGCACCTTCGTATTCAACTGGCCGGTGTGGGTGGTCTACGGCTGCACCTGTCTGGATGAGGTGGGCAAGATCCCCTGGGTGATCTGGCACTTCCGCAAATACAAGTGGGTGAAGGATCTGACGCGCGAAGGCGGTCAGGCTTGACACGGCACAAAGTTCCGCTTATCATATGCCTGTACGAAGCCGCATAAACACCCCTGTTTATCGCCGTACAGGCATTTTCAGTTTTTGACGAAGGACGAAGTTCCGCATAGCGGGTCTCCCGTCCGATCCGGAGGAACCATGATGAAACGCTGTACCGCTCTTCTGATCCTCTTGTGCCTGCTGCTGCCCGGCTTTGCTGCCGCCGACAGCATGGTCAACACGTCCTATTCCTACACCGCGGATAACACGCTTTATGAAGGTCTCTACACCGGCACATGTGAAAACGGCCTGCCGGAGGGCTTCGGCCTGTTCATCGCGAAAGACGGCGATACCGTGCTCTGGCACTATATCGGTCTCTGGCACGAAGGTCTGCCGGAGGGCGAAGGCGCTGTCTATTATGAGAACGGGCAGGTGCAGAGGGGCGTTTTCGCGAAAGGCGTGCTGCAAAACGCCGCGCTGACCGCCGCCATGCCGAATACCGATGGGGATGTGATGTACATCGGCAATGTCAAGACCCGCGCCTTCCACCTCCCCTCCTGTTCCTCCGTCACAGACATGAAGCCGGAGAACAGAGCCCCGCTTTACAGCCGCGAGGAAGCCGTCAGCCAGGGCTATCACCCCTGCGGACGCTGCAAACCGTAAACCGCGCTTTTTCGGCACGGAAAACGTAATGTTCATATGAAGTTAAAAACACAGGAGCCCGCGGGAACGGAGCTCCTGTGTTTTTGTATTTGAAATGATATTCAGGGGAAGGCGCCGATCCGGGATCAGAACACCATCAGCTGATAGATCTTGGCGCAGTCTTCGGCGGTGAGGGTGACAAAGCCGGAGATGGAACCGCCGCGGTCGCCGCCGCACAGGGTATCCACCAGCACGGGGATATCTTCTTCCTTCGCGCCCAGCTCGGCAAAGTTCTTGGGCATGCCGATGGAGCACAGGAAGGCGCGCAGCGCTTCGATACCGGCCTTCGCGGTCACTTCGGGATGATCGAAATCCATCTGGCAGCCCCAGACGCGCACAGCCACCTTGGCAAAGCGCATCACATCGTGCTGCATCACATAGGTGAACACGGCAGGCATGGTCACCGCCAGACCGGCGCCGTGCGCGCAGTCATACAGGGCGGACAGCTCATGCTCGATATTGTGGCTGTTCCAGTCCTGGCTGCGGCCGACACCGCAGGCGTTGTTATGCGCCATCATACCCGCCCACATGATGTTGGCACGGGCTTCGTAGTTGTTGGGATCGGCGATCACGCGGGGGCCTTCATGCACCATGGTCAGCAGCAGCGCTTCGATCATGCGATCGGTCACTTCCACATCCTTGGTGTTGGTCAGATAACGCTCATACAGGTGCGCCATGATATCGGTGATACCGGCAGCGGTCTGATAGGGGGGCAGGGTCTGCGTGAGCGCGGGGTTCAGCACGCTGAAACGGGGACGGATGGCATCGCCGCTGGCGCCGCGCTTGAGCATGCCGTCCTCAAGGGTGATCACAGAGTCCGGGCTGCCTTCGCTGCCGGCCGCCGCGATGGTGAGGATGGTGCCGATGGGCAGGGCCTTTTCAATGCGCTTGCCGCAGTAGAAATCCCAGAAATCGCCGTCATACACCACACCGGCCGCGATGGCCTTGGCGGAGTCGATGGTGCTGCCGCCACCCACAGCCAGCACAAAATCCACATTTTCCGCGCGGCACAGCTTGATGCCTTCATACACCAGGCCGCTGCGGGGATTGGGCTGCACGCCGCCCAGTTCCACATAGGGGATATTCTCGGCCTCCAGAGAAGCCTTCACACGGCCCAGCAGGCCGGAGCGGACCACGCTGCCGCCGCCGTAGTGGATCAGCACCTTGCTGCCGCCGAAACGCTTCACCAGGCTGCCGGTGGTATTTTCGGTATCCTTGCCGAAGGCAAAATAAGTGGGAGAATAGAAAGTAAAGTTGTTCACAGGCGGTTCCTCCTTACAGTTTCAGATCATTTTCTTTTTGCAAAAAATAACATTCAGAAGCGATCCCTCAGAAGGGATAATCCTTGCCCTCATTGGTGATGAAGCGGTGGCCGGTACGATCCTCCCTGCGCTCCTCAAACAGCTTGCGCAGGATCTCCGCCGCGTCATAGGATGAAAGCGGCGCGGGGTTATCCGGCTGACCGTTGGTGCGGATCCAGCCCGGATGCACACAGAAGATATTGATCTTCGGATCATCCTTGAAGGTGTTGTGCAGGTTCATGGTGGCCATATTGAGCGCCGCCTTGGACATGCCGTAATCGATCATATTGGTGCGGTAGCAGCGCTCGATGCTGCCGGCCTCGGAAGAGATATTGATGATCAGCGCGGTGCCTTCGCTCTTCTTCAGCAGGGGATAAAACGCCTTGATGACACGCATGGGGCCCACCGCCGCCACATTGATCGCCCCGGCGATCAGATCCAGATCGGCCTCAAAGAAGCCCTTGCCGCAATCACGGGAGACTGTGACGGCATTATTGACGATGAGATCCAGATGATCCATGGTCTCCGCCAGCTTTTCCGCGGCGGCATTGACCGATTCGCTGCTGCCGATATCCATCTGCAGGATGGTCAGCTGATCCCCAACCTTTTCCTTCAGTGCCTCCAGCTCGGGCGAAGGCTTTCGCACCGTGGCCACCACATGATCTCCGTTTTCAAGATAACGAAGCACAAAATTGTATCCCAGGGCATAGCTTCTGCCGGTGCCCGTCACCATCACATTCTGCGGCATTGTTTCCCTCCGTATCGATTTTCGGTGTGTTTCCGTTCCTATTCTATCATACCGCTCGCCGGGCTTTCAACCGCGCGGGTTGTACAATTCCAAGTAAAAAACAGTAAGAACCGCTCCAAGTACGCGCGTTTTCCGCGCCGCTCGCCCTCAAAAGCCGACCGTTCAGCGTGAAAAAATGACCGTTGATATCAAAAAGCCCCATTTGTGAATGGAATGTGCTAATATACTGCCGAAGGGAGGAAGGATCCTGATGAGATTCACGCTTCACATTGATCCCAACGCGGAGGAAGAGATCATTGCCCGTGTCCGCAAGCGCAGCGCGCTGACGGATGACATCGAAGAGATGGTGCGGGCTGCCGATAAACCCACTGTGCTCACCGCGTATGGGGAGGATGACATTCTGGTGCTGCAGATCCGGGAGATCGAATGCATCTTCACCGAGGACGGCAGGACCTGGGCGCAATACAGCGACGGCAAACGCTATCGCGTGCGGGCCAGGCTTTATGAGATCGAGGATGATCTGCCGCCCGATTTTATCCGCATCAACAAATCCGCCATCGCCAACCGCAGAAAGATCCGCCGTTTCCTCACACAGCTGACCGGCGCGGTGGACGCGGAATTCAATTCGGGGCACCGCGATTATGTGTCCCGGCGCTGCTTCAGTGAACTGAGAAGGAGGCTGGACCTGTGAAAACATTCTGGAAGCAATTCTTTCTGCGCGGGCTGATGTTCGCCTGGGGCGGGCCGGTCATCGTGGCCGTCGTATGGCTGATCATCCATCTGAACGGCGAGCTCCCCGCCCTGTCGGTCACCGAAGCGGTGACCGGCGTGCTCTCTTCCGTGCTGCTCGCCTTCATCGCCGCCGGGATTTCCGCCATCCATCTGGTTGAAAAGCTACCCGCGCCCATCGCCGCCATGCTGCACCTGCTGGTGCTGTACGCGGATTATCTGCTCGTGTATCTGCTCAACGGCTGGATCGTGCCCGGCAGCATCCTTACCTTTACCGCCATTTTCCTCGCGGCCTACGCCGTGATCTGGATCACGGTCTACTTCATTTCCAAAGCAAAAGTACGCCGGATGAATGAATCCATCCGCAAACTGGAGGGCTCCGCCATATGAAACCTGTTCTGCAGATCCATGATCTGATCAAGCAATACCCCGCCTTCACACTGGGTCCTGTCTCACTGTAGATCCCGGAGGGCTCCGTCACCGGTCTCATCGGCCGCAACGGCGCCGGAAAGACCACGCTCATCAAGTCCATCCTGCGCATCGTACGCCCGGACAGCGGCGAGATCCGCTTTTTCGGGCAGGAGATCACCGCCTCGGAGGAAAGCATCAAGCAGCAGATCGGCTACGCCGGCGGCGCGGTGCAGTATTACAGCCGGAAGAAGATCAGAAGCATCCTGGAGGTCACAAAGCGTTTCTATCCCGGCTGGGATGACGCCGCCTGCCGCCGGTATATGGACATCTTTTCCCTTGACGAAAACAAAACGCCCGGCCAGCTCTCCGAAGGCATGAAGGTGAAGCTGAGCATCACCATAGCGCTGTCCCACGGCGCGAAGCTGCTCATTCTGGATGAGCCCACCTCCGGGCTGGATCCCGTCTCGCGCGATGAGCTGCTGGATATCCTGTCCGCGCTCTCCGCGCAGGGCATTTCCATCCTTTATTCCACCCACATCACCTCGGATCTGGACAAATGCGCGGATCACATCGTATACATCCGCAAAGGCCGGCCGGTCGCCGCTGATGAAAAGCAGTCCTTCCTGAACGCCTTCCGTGAAAAAGGGATGGGCGACAACCTGGAGGAGATCATGATCAGCTGTGAAAAGGAGGATTTCCGTGAAAAACTTGCTCGCTAAAGAATGCCGCCTCGCGGCCTCTCCCCTGGCGTGGCTGTTCATTGCCTTCGCCCTCATGACCATGATTCCCGGTTATCCCATTCTGGTGGGCGCGTTCTTTGTCTGCTTCGGGCTGTTCCAGTGCTATCAGCAGGGGCGTGAAAATCAGGATATCCTCTACACCGTCCTTCTGCCCATCCGCAAGCGGGATGCCGTCACGGCCAAGTACCTGTTTGCCTGTTTCATTCAATCGATCGCGTTCGTCCTGATGGCGCTGCTCACCGCGCTGCGCATGACTGTGCTGAAGGACGCGGCTGTCTATGTTCAGAATCCCATGATGAACGCCAATCCCCTGTTTCTGGCCGGAGCGCTCCTCATCTTTGCTGTTTTCAACGGCGTTTTCATCCGCGGCTTCTTTAACACCGGCTGGAAGTTCGCCAAGCCCTTCATCCTGTTTGGCGTCTTCTCCTTCCTCGTCGTCATCGTGCTTGAAACGCTGCACCATCTCCCCGGCCTGGCCTTCCTGAACGATACCGACGGCAGCACCGCCGTACACTGGATCGTACTCATTTTCGCCGCCGTGATCGATATCGGCGTCACCCTGCTTTCCTGCCGCGCGGCGCAGAGGAAGTTTGAGCAGGTGGATCTGTGACTGCGAAAGCGTGTATCAAAAGCCGGTACCGGAGGAAGATCCAAACCATCTGAGCCGGAGCTCCTTCAAGACATTATGGCAGATCCGCCTGCCGGATCCGAAGCAATCCGCTTCAAAAAATTTTTTGAATTGTTCTGCTTCTGTATTCTGTTGCAGTTTTGTTATACTGATATGCTATAATGACACCGGGGTCACAAAATACCCCCATATTGAATTTGGAGGAAATAACCAATGAAAAAGCTCCTTGCTCTGGTACTCGCGCTGATGATGCTGACCGTGACCGGTATCTGCTTTGCTGAGAACACCGAAGAACCCGAATGCCTTCAGGTGTGGGACGCCACCGCCATGTACATCGATGGCGTGCGGAATGAAGCGGGCTCTTTCCCCGCCATCTCTCTGTTCCTGTTCGATGACCAAAGCGCGCGTCTGGAATCCGGTGAAAAGGTTTATACCGGTACCGTCGTGACGACTCACGATCCCCTGGGTTATCTTGTCACGATCGGTGAGAACGAAGTTTCCTTCATCTATGATGAAGCGAACAACACCCTGTCCATGACGGACAGCTCCGGAAACATGATCGTGCTCGA
>CALCTW010000079.1 GCA_937907055.1 uncultured Clostridia bacterium
AATATCATGATTTAAATATTGATAATCCTTTAGTTCAACTTCTTCCTTTAGAAAAATATAAAAAGAGATTTGATGCTAATAAGGTTTCATTAGTTGAGAATGGCGGTCATCCGTATATTGTTAGGCAAAGTACAGATAACGGTAAAAAGGGGAATATCGACGAGAACCCATCATTTCTAAACCCCGGAAATACGATATCTTTTGGTCAAGACACGGCGACAATGTTCTATCAAGAAGTCCCATATTTTACGGGTGACAAGATTAAAATTCTCAAACCGAAGAGTTCTGAATTTGGCAAGAAAAATGCACAATTCTTCCTGTCCTCAATGAGAAAAACGTTCTCCTCTTTTGCTTGGGGCAGTTCAAGGTTTAATGTTGAAACACTGAAAAAACAGTTAATTACTCTCCCTGTCAGCAACGGTAAAATCGACTTTGATTTTATGGAATCCTTTGTAGCGGAGCTGGAAGCGGAGCGGGTAGCGGAGCTGTCCGCTTACCTAACAGTAAGCGGACTGGATAATTATGAATTATCCAGTGATGAGGAAAAGGCTCTTAAAAACTATCAGTCGCTCAAATGGGATACCTATAATCTTGAAAAGCTTTTTGGTAAATCGACACGTGGAAAACGGCTGAAAGGCGATGACCGCATTTCCGGCACACTCCCGTTCGTTACCGCGGGTGAAGCGGCTGAGGGCATTTCCGCATACATCAGTAACGAAGTCGAGGTCTTTGAAAAGAACACGACAACGATTGATATGTTCGGCTCTGCCAAGTATCGCAATTACAAATATGGCGCTGACGATCACGTGGCAGTAGTACATACCGAAGCGGTTCCGATGAAAGCATCTATCTTCCTGACCTCTGCTATTCATAAAGCGGCACACACCGGAAAATTTGATTACGGTCACAACTTCTATGCAAAAGATGCAGATGCTCTTGATATTATGCTCCCGACGAAAGACGGTAAGCCTGATTATGACGCAATGGCAACGCTTATCTCCGCTGTTCAGAAGCTGGTCATCAAGGACGTGAGCGAGGCTGGCGGCTACGGCGTGGTATTTGCCGACAGGATGACAAAGCAGCAGAAGGAAGACTTTATCGCCCTGCTGAAGGCAGAGCCCCGCCGCTTCATCGCGCAGGAAGTGATCGACTTTGTGGATCTGGATATTCTGGACAACGGCGTGCCCGTGCCGCGCAAGGCTGACCTGCGCGCCTTTGTGCTGATGGCTGACGAGCCCATGGTGTGGCACAGCGGCCTGACCCGTTTCTCGCGCAATCCTGATTCATTCATTGTCAACTCATCGCAGGGAGGAGGCTTTAAGGATACATGGGTATTATGACGATCGAACACGCCGACCGCCTGTACTGGCTGGGCCGCTACACGGAGCGCGTGTATACCACCATCAAATTCTTTTCCAGCAGCTTTGACCGCGTGATCAATCACGACGAGACCGCCTGCGCTGAATTCTGCCGGCAGCTGGACATTCCCAACATCTATCAGGGCTGGGATGATTTCCTGAAGCGCTATAATTTTGACCGCGGCAACCCCGATTCCGTGGCCTGCAACCTGGATCGCGTGTATGACAACGCCGTGGTGATGCGCGATGAGATCGGCAGCGACGCGATCTGCTATATCCAGCTGGCGGTGTACGCGCTGAACCGCGCCGCGGAGAGCGAAACCCCTTATCTGGAGATGCAGAAGGTGAGCGATAATATGCTGGCCTTCTGGGGCATTACGGATGACCAGATCGAGAGCGAGAATGTGCGCAATATCATCAAGGTGGGCAAAAGGATCGAGCGGATCGATCTGTACGCGCGTCTCGGTCTGCCGAGGGAAGCGCTGAAGCGGGAGATCCGCCGCCTGACCGGACGGATCAAGCGTACCAACCTGCGCTACAGCCAGAGCAGGATCGACATGCTGCTGACGCTGGCGGAACAGGAGAACCTGCCCTACCGCGAGATCGTGAACTGCGTGGACAGCGTGCTGGAAGCCTGACCATGCGGACGCTGAAATTTGCATATGATCTGCGGCTGGATTTCGCGCGGCCGGTGCGCCGTCATGCCTTTCAGCTGCGCTGCCTGCCCCGGGAGCGCGGCGGACAGCGCATCAGGCAGCTGCAATGCCGGATCCTGCCGGATGTGCCGGTATCGACCGGTACGGACGGGTTTGGGAACACGGTGTGCTTCGGCATGGCGGAAAAAGAGCATACAAGCTTCAGCGTATCAGTCAGCGGCATTGCCGAGCTGGATACGCCCGTGCTGCCGGACAGTGAACTGAACGCGGCCAGATACAGAATGCAGACAGAATTTACAAAGCCCGGAAAGGCGATCCGGGCGCTGTATGACAAAGCGCAAAAAAGCGGCGACCCGATGACACGCGCGCTGAGCCTGATGCGCATGGTACGCGCGGAGGTGGCCTATGTGCCGGCCTCGACCACCATTGCCACCACGGCGGAACAGGCCGCGGAGCAAAAATGCGGTGTGTGTCAGGATCACACACAGATCATGCTGTCGCTGCTGAGAATGGACGGGATCCCGGCCCGGTACGCGGCAGGATTGCTGCTGGGCGAGGGACGCACCCACGCCTGGACGGAAGCATGGATCGGCGGAAAATGGGTGGGGCTGGACGCAACGAACGGCATGGTGGTGAAGGATACGCATATTATGATCGCGGCAGGCCGTGACCACGCGGACTGCGACCTGAACCGCGGCGTGATGCTGGGCTTCGGCGGACAGACACAGACGGTGCATGTGAGCGTACGGGAATATGAAACATAAGGGAACAGAGGAGGGAACCTCATGCAAGTGATCGCGCAGGCAGCTTTGCCTGTTGATGAAACATTGACCATCCGCAAGCAGCGCTTTGGCCGCAGCGGAAAGCGCATCAGCATCGTGACCGGCATTCACGGCGATGAGCTGGAAGGACAGTATGTATGCTTTGAACTGGCGCGCCGCATCCGGCAGGAGCCGGACAAACTGACCGGTATCGTGGATATCTATCCGGCGATGAACCCCAACGGCATCGATTCATGGATGCGCGGCATTCCGGCCTTCGATCTGGACATGAACCGCATTTTCCCCGGCCGCAGTGACGGCGACATGAATGAATTTATCGCTTCACAGATCGTGGAGGACCTGACCGGCTCCGATCTGTGCCTGGACATTCACGCCAGCAATATCTACCTGACAGAGATCCCGCAGATCCGTATCAATGAGCTGAACAAGGACACGCTGCTGCCCATTGCCAGAAAAGCCAATGTGGATTTCATCTGGGTGCACGGCGCCAGCACGGTGCTGGAAGCGACCCTGGCGCACAGCCTGAACAGCCGCGGCACCAGCACGCTGGTGGTGGAAATGGGCGTGGGCATGCGGATCACGCGCGAATACGGCGACCAGCTGGTGGCGGGGATCTTCAACCTGATGCGCGAGCTGGGCATCTGGCAGGGCGAGACCTCCATCACCCATGTGCCGGTCGTTTCCGATCAGCCGCACGATGTATCCTTCCTGAACGCGCGCTGCTCCGGCGTATTTCTGAAGCAGAAGGAGCATGGTTCCCTGCTCAGTAAGGGCGACTGTGTGGGATGGATCGTGGAACCGATGACCGGACGGATCCTGGACGAGGTGATCAGCCCGGTGGACGGCTGGCTGTTCACCGTGCGCGAGTACCCCATGGTGTCCGAAGGATCGCTGATGGGGCGCATTCTGGCCCGCAAGGTGTATGATCAGGGAGGTGAAGCGCTGTGAAGGAAGAATTGATCATGACCATTCCGGCGCTGTACCGTGATGATTTCCGGGTGACCGGCTTCCGATTCGGCAGCGGTGAAAAGGCTGCCTGCGTTATGGGCACACTGCGCGGCAATGAGTTTCAGCAGCTTTATGTATGCCAGCAGCTGATCGCGCGGCTGCGCGTACTGGAGGCGGAGGGCCGCATCCGAAACGGTAAGCAGATCCTGGTCATCCCCTGCGGAAACCCCTATTCCATCAATGTGAAGCAGCGCTTCTGGACCATCGACAACACGGATATCAACCGCATGTTCCCCGGCTACAGCGAGGGCGAGACGACGCAACGCATTGCCGACGGCATTTTCAAGGTGATCTCCGGATATCAGAACGGCATCCAGCTGGCTTCGTTCTATATGCACGGGCGCTTCATGCCGCATATACGCATGATGAAGACCGGCTATGAGGATGCCGACAGGGCGCGGACATTTGGACTGCCCTATGTGGTGCTGCACCAGCCGCGCCCCTTTGACACCGCCACACTGAACTACAACTGGCAGATATGGGGCGTGAAGGCGTTCTCGCTCTACACCACCAGCACCGAGCATGTGGACATGACCAGCGCGCAGCAGGGCGTGGAGGCGATCCTGCAATTCCTGAGCTGCGAAGGGATCATTGATTACAACGGCTTCCCCGGATATATCAGCCGCATCGTGGATTCCGGCGATATGGTGACGGTGCGCTCCAGCGCGGCCGGTTTCTTTGAGCAGCTGGTGAGCCCCGGCGAGCGTGTGAGGAAGGGACAGATGATGGGCCGCATCACACATCCGTATCTGGGCGATGTGACGGAACAGATCATTGCCCCCATGGACGGCACGGTGTTCTTCATTCATGATGAGCCCATGGTGTATGAGGCGACAAGCCTGATCAAGCTGATCCCGAACGGCAAGGTGTGAGGGATGGGCTGAATATTAAGACAGCGGTTCCCGATGATACACGGGGACCGCGTTTTTGATTATGGGAAGGAGACAGACAAGCATTTATTTGCATACTTGCTATTTGGATCGACTGTGATAAAATATCAATATGCCAAATCTGATACTGAACCGGAGGTTTATTGATCATGAAAAAGAATCTTGGCGTCATTCCTGCCGTTTATCCCATGCCTGTGCTGATGGTGGCCGCTTATGATGAAAACGGCAAAGTGAATGTGATGAACGCGGCGTGGGGTATGATCTGTGGTATGGATCGCATTGCCCTGTTTATTGACGAAGACCACAAAACAACGCAGAACCTGCTTGGCCGGAAGGCCTTCACCGTGAGCATCGCGGATCAGGCGCATATGGATGTTGCCGACTTCTTCGGCATCGCGACCGGCAACAAGATGACTGACAAATTTGAGCGCACCGGCTACACCGCGGTGAAGAGCGCGAACGTGGACGCCCCCATCGTGGAGGAATTTCCGGTGGTGATGGAATGCGAGCTGGCCGAGGTGATCAACACGGAGAATTTCTATTGCATCGTGGGCAAGATCGTCAATACGGCTGCCGAGGAAGCGGTTCTTTCTGAAAACGGCAAGGTGGACCCTGCCAGGCTGAACGCGCTGATCTTTGATCCGTACCAGTACGGCTATTATGTGACCGGCGAACAGGTGGGCAAGGCCTGGAACGCGGGTCTCGGCCTGATGAAGTGATCATTGCCGGGCATCCGGAGAGAAAAAGCGCCGCGGAAACGCGGCGTTTTTTTGCATACAAGACGGAGAACATACGGAAACGAAAACGGCTCTGATCAGAACACGGCAAAAAGAGATCCGAACCCATTCCCAAGCGGGATCAGGTTCGGATCTCTTAAGTGTGGTGGAGCATACCGGAGTCGAACCGGTGGCCTCTACAATGCGAATGTAGCGCACTACCAACTGTGCCAATGCCCCAAATCTATTTGACCGTTTTTACCGAGCTGGTCAATTAAGCTCGCCCTTGCGGGTCTATTTGACCGTTTTTATCGAGCTGGTCAATTAAGCTCGTCCGATACGGATACGCGGCTCTTTACCGCAGATGATAGTATAGCACAAGCTGTCGATAATTACAAGTACTTTTTTCAGATCCGCACAAGTTTTATATACGGGTATTACACGCTTTTTTGTTAAGCAGCGTATGCTTTCGCAAGGTTGATCCTGGCGGCAGACAGACCGGTCTTCTGTTATCAGGGGACGGGATCCGGGAGCGGGATGAAGGTCTCCCCTGCTTCATTCGGCACGGTTATGTACAGCAATGAACAGCAGACCGGAATGAAAAAGCAGGGCTGCTCCCAGAGGAACAGCCCTGCTGATGACGGGCCAAATAAGCCCGCGGAGATTATTTGTCGTAGTTGACGACCAGGGAGAAATCGGGAGCCTTCAGAGAAGCGCCGCCGATCAGACCGCCGTCGATCTCGCTCTGCGCCATGAGGCCCTTGACATTCTTGGGATTCATGGAGCCGCCGTACTGGATGCGGACCGCTTCGGAAACTTCCTTGCCGTACTTGCGCTCGATGGCCTTGCGGATGACAGAGATGGTCTCATTGGCCTGTTCATCGGTAGCGGTCAGACCGGTGCCGATGGCCCAGACGGGCTCATAAGCGATGACAACGTTCTTGATCTCTTCATCGGTCAGGCCGGTGAGGGCGATGAGGGTCTGGTATTCGACCAGCGCGTCGGTGTAACCGGCTTCGCGCTGTTCCTTGCGCTCACCCACGCAGATAATGGGGATCAGGCCGCCGGCAACAGCCGCCTTGACGCGGAGGTTGACGGTCTCATCGGTCTCGCCGAAATACTGACGGCGCTCGCTGTGGCCGATGATGACATATTCGACACCGGCTTCCTTCAGCATGGCGGCAGACAGCTCACCGGTGTAGGCACCGGACTTCTCATAGAAAACATTCTCGGCACCCACGCTGACGCGCACATCCTTGAAGGCCTTCATAGCGGCGGGAATATTGCAGCTGGGGACGCACACCACCACATCACACCACTTGGCCTTGGGCATGACAGCCTTCAGGTCCTCAGCTGCAGCGATATCAAACTGTTTGTACAGCGTCTGCTCAGGATCGCAGATGATGTCAAACGGCAGGGGATTGACGTCTCCCAGTTTGGCATGCAGCTTCTCCGGATCAGACTGCAGCACTACCAGCAGTTGTCCTCCGGCTGCTGTGATTTCAGCATAGTGCTCAGCCATCTGTTGAATATCGTACTGGCATAGCGTGCAGCCATAATAGCGCAGGAACATCAGCGCAGTTTTAGGCGCCTTGGCTGCTTCGCTTGCAAGGGATAAACCTTTGGCATAGGGCGTATCAAACGTAAAATCGGGCATACGGTCATTGATATTGAGCATGGGCGAAACCTCCTTGCTTGAAATACATGAACCGGATATGATTTGATAGAATGATCATTCAAGGACAACTTGATGCCTGGTAAAACAAGGGAAATGATTGAAAACAATCTATCACAATAATTATAACATGATAAAGAAGAAAACGCAAGCTGAACTGATTCGGGATTGCTGAATTCATCGCTTCTGAAAAAATGTACACCTCGTAGAGACGAAAAAAGAAGGCCCTCACGAATGAAGGCCTTCCTGTATTGGC
>CALCTW010000080.1 GCA_937907055.1 uncultured Clostridia bacterium
ACAACACCGGCCTGGACTGCGCCATCCTGATGAACCGCGAGGTGTGGGTGGCTTCCGGCCACGTCGGCGGCTTCAATGACCCGCTGATGGACTGCAAGGCCTGCAAGGCCCGCTTCCGCGCGGATAAACTCATCGAAGATTTTACCAAGGGTGAGGAGACCGGTGACGGCTGGACCAATCAGGAACTGGAAAACTACATTGCCGAGCATGACATCAAGTGCCCTGTCTGCGGCAAGAAGGATTTCACCGGCATCCGTCAGTTCAACCTGATGTTCAAGACCTTCGCGGGTGTTACCGAAGGTGCTGCCAATGAGATCTACCTGCGTCCCGAAACGGCTCAGGGTATCTTCGTCAACTTCCTCAATGTCATGCGCACCACCCGCAAGAAGCTTCCTGCCGGTATCGCGCAGATCGGTAAGTCCTTCCGTAATGAGATCACGCCCGGTAACTTCATTTTCCGCGTCCGTGAATTCGAACAGATGGAACTGGAATTCTTCTGCAAGCCCGGCGAGGATCTGGACTGGTTCACCTACTGGCGTTCCTTCTGCCGTGACTGGCTGCTCAGCCTGGGCATCAAGGAAGAAAATCTGCGTCTCCGCGATCATGAACCCGAAAAGCTGGCTTTCTATTCCAAGGCCACGACGGATTTCGAGTTCCTCTTCCCCTTCGGCTGGGGCGAGCTCTGGGGCGTGGCGGATCGTACCGATTACGACCTGACCCGTCACAGCGAGCACAGCGGCAAGAGCCTGGAATACATGGATCCCATGACCAATGAAAAGTTCATCCCCTACTGCATCGAGCCTTCCCTCGGTGTGGAGCGCGCTGTGCTGGCCTTCCTGTGCAACGCGTATGAGGAGCAGGATCTGGGCGATAATGATGTCCGCACCGTGCTGCATCTGCATCCCGCCCTCGCGCCTTACAAGGCTGCCGTGCTGCCTCTGCAGAAGAACAAGCTGGGCGCCAAGGCGACGGAAGTCTATGAGGAACTCAGCAAGTACTTCATGGTCGAATACGATGAGACCGGTTCCATCGGCAAGCGCTATCGCCGTCAGGATGAGATCGGTACCCCCGTCTGCATCACGGTTGACTTCGATACCACCGACGAAG
This sequence comes from uncultured Clostridia bacterium, assembly GCA_937907055.1. GTDB lineage: Bacteria > Bacillota > Clostridia > Christensenellales > Aristaeellaceae > ZC3RG03. The sequence goes on from CALCTW010000080.1 coordinate 1,108, forward strand.
CCAGCGAGAACTTCGGTACCGTCACTGTGCGTGACCGTGACACCATGGAACAGAAGCGTGTCAAGATCAGCGAACTGCGCGCTCTCATTGAGGAAATGCAGCGCTTCTGATCCTGATCAGATCAAAATATCCGGGCCGTTCCCCAGTGGGAACGGCTCTTCTCATATCCTGAAGCGTTCTTTTTGAAAGTATTCCGAACCGGAAGTGCCGTCGTATCACCGCCTCCTGCAGGGCTTAATCCGCGTTTGTCTGTGTCTCTGTCCGCCGTGATCGCGCCGTTCTCACCGATATTTTTCGTTTTTGATAAAAAAGGAATATCAGGTATTGCATATCGTTTTTTGATGGTGTATAATCACGCCTGCAAAATACAGGATCCTTGGAGGAAGCGTATGCTCAGGAAATGCCCCCGTTGTGAACTGAATTACATCACAGAAACCGAAAAATACTGCAAGATCTGCCTTCGTGAAATGAAGGGTGAGGATAAACATAACGAGATCGAAATGTGCACGGTCTGCAACGAGAATCCCGCGCTGCCCGGCCGTGATGTCTGCCTGTTCTGCCTCAAGGAAATGAACGCGCAGCAGGGCAAGGAGGATGAAGAGGAGATCACCGCGACCGATCCCAATCTGGATATCGATCCGGTCAGCTCCATGGATGAGATTATCCCCGATCTCAATGAAGATGAGATCCCGGATAAGGAATTCGGCGAGATCGAAAACAACCTGTCTCTGGATGAGATGGTTGAGGAAGAAGAAGAAGCTGACGAAGACGAGGAAAACGAGGACGATCGATGAGGATCTTCGCGATCAGCGATCTGCACCTTCCCGGACATGATAACAAGCCGATGGATGTCTTCGGCCCTCATTGGGAAGGTCATTTCGAAAAGATCAAAAAGGATTGGATCGCGAAAGTCGCTGAAGAGGATGTCGTCCTCATTGCCGGTGATATTTCATGGGCCATGTCGCTCGAGGACGCGGCAAGCGATCTGTGTTAGATCGGCGCTCTTCCCGGGCGGAAGATCATCTTGCGCGGCAACCACGATTACTGGTGGAGCTCCATCACCCGGGTGCGGGATATCCTGCCTCAGGGGATGTTTGCCATTCAGAATGATTCGCTCATGCTGGAGGATATCGTTTTCTGCGGTACCCGACTCTGGAATACGGACGGCACCGCGGAGGATATGAAGATCTACCGACGGGAACTCATGCGTTTGGAGATGAGTCTGAAAAACGCGGTTGCCCGCGGCGGACAGCGCATCGTGCTCATGACGCATTATCCGCCTCTGGCGGAGAACGGCGGTATGACGGACGCGGGACGCATCATCGAGCAGTATCCCGTGTCGGACGTGATCTATGGTCATCTGCACGGAAAGCAGACCCGCGTGTTCAATGAAACCGTGAATGGTATCCGCTATCTTTGCACATCCTGTGATAAGCTGGACTTTGAATTGGCGGAGATCATACCGTAAGTGGAGATAAAAGCCATAAAAGTGGCGTAATATTTCAGATTTTCAGGTCATAAGCATTGCTTATGGCCTTCTTTTTATGCTTTTGTGGAGATGAACGGCATTCATGTGGGGCATGTGGGTCCGGGCTCCGGCACCGTGCTTTCAGCCTGAAGCAGGGGAGACCCGCCGTGAACTGTCCATTCTTCATCCGCCGGTATCTGCGTTTTTGTAAAATGTTACAAAATAATTACAAAAGACATTAAATATTAAGAAATGCAAATTCCGGTGACAGAATACACAAAAGCAGACATGTCTGAACCTGGACAGTTCAAGATTTTTGAACAATGGTTTTGCATACAAAACCTGTGATCTGAAAATTTTGTGAATCCGGATCAAAAAAGGACCTGTTCGGGCTGATCTGAACAGCCGGACTCCGGTTCAGGCCTGTCGCGCGCTCGTTGGAGCGCGGTCAGCAGCGCTGAAATGCTCTTGATTTTGCGTTCGGAGTGGTTTATAATGCCGTCATAAGCCCTATAAAGGGAGAGAAGTGGAGAATGAAAAGGAGGTTTGCTGCGATGGACGAGAGCAAGATGCTTGAAAACGCTCCGACCGGGCAGGAAACTTCCGTTCAGCAGCCTGCTGTCGTTCCTGCTCCTGCCGAAGAAAATGTCAATTTTTCGGGATCACACGATCATTCCATTGACACAAAAGGCCGTATGATCATCCCCACTTCCTTCCGTGATGGTCTGGGAGCGCGGTTTGTCTGTGCCCTGTCAACGGATAACAAGGCGATCGCTCTTTATCCGATGGCCGCCTGGAACGCGGAAGTGAATGAGATCCGTGAACTGATGAAGAAGAACCGTGAAGCGGAAAAACTCCTGATCCGGATGAACAAATTCGCCTACACGGACTGTGAAATGGATTCACAGGGCCGTATTCTGCTGCCGGCCAAGCTTCGTCAGAAGATCCTTGATACCGAGCGCGAGGTCAATATCAGCGGCGCGGGCGCGTATGTCCGTGTCATGACGCAGGCCGCCAGCGATCTTGAGGATGAAGCCTTCGAGCGTGAATTCCCGGATCCGCTTGCCTTCATTGCTTCCATTCAGCAGGGAAAGAACTAAACCCGTTTTTCATACTGCTGCAGCCGTGGTGACGGCGCGTTTTCCGTCCTCGTCTGTTTTTCGGCATCCCTTATCTTTACAGTAATATTCATCATAATCGCCTCTCAGAACATCAGGAAAGGAGAAATGCCGTCTATGTCGCTTCAGAATGCCAAATATACCACAGCCGGTCATTTCATCTATCCTGATAAAGGGATCGGCGTTCGTGCCAATGTCTGGCTTCCCGGCGGTCAATATACCGCCGAGCTGCAGGAGGACGGCTTCCACGCGCCGGATCAGGCCGCGCCTGTCCGCAAGCGCGAAAAGCTTCAGGTGCCCCGCTGGTTCACACTCGCGGTCTGCATCATCGCCTTTATTATCTTTTTCTCTGTCATCATCAGCAAAGCAGCCTACAACCATTCGCTGGTCGGCAAGATCAATGAAACACAGCGTCTTGCCGAGGAGCATGAGCGTGCGCTGGCACTGGCACAGCTTCAGCTTGAGGAAAAGGGGAGCCGGATGAGCATCTGTTACCGCGCGGTACAGGAGTATGGCATGATTACCAGCGCGGGCGCGGAATCGTATTACATCCGCTATGACCAGGCGCGCGGCGGGATCGTCGCGGATTCCGGTCTGTTCGGTGTTGAAGCGCGCGCCGCGCGTTAAATCCATATGTTTTTCACTGCCGGCACCGCATGATGCGGTGTCGGCATGTCCTGTATAATGATATTCACTTTCTTTAGGAGGTTCCGCCTATGTTACTCAGTACTCTGGTCCATGAAGCCGGGCATGAAGTGATCTCTTCCCGCGGTGAAGCGGAGATCATGGATGTCACCATGGATTCCCGTCAGAAGCTGCAGAACAGCCTTTTTTTCTGTGTCTCCGGCGCGCGTTTTGACGGTCATGGCTTCGCCGCGCAGGCGGTCGCGAACGGCGCGGTCGCGCTGGTCGTGGAGCGTTATCTGGATGATGTCGATGTGCCGCAGATCCTGGTTTACAATACGCGCCGGGCGATGGCCCGCATCGCGGCGGCCTTCTTCGGCTATCCTGCCTCCAAGCTGCGCATGCTGGGTGTGACCGGTACCAAGGGCAAGACGACTACCAGCTACCTCATCAAGGCGGTCATGGAAGCGGCCGGCTACAAGGTCGGTCTCATCGGTACTACCGGCAACATGATCGGCAAGGATTATATCAAGAGCGAGTTCACCACCCCCGAACCCATCGAACTGCATCGTACCCTCGCCCGCATGGTGGATGAGGGCGTGCAGGTCGTCAGCATGGAGGTCTCTGCCCACGCGATCGAAATGGGCCGTCTGGATGGCGTTTATTTTGAGGCCGGCTGCTACACCAACCTCTCTCAGGATCATCTGGATCTTTTCGGCACCATGGATAAGTATTTTGAGTGCAAGAAGAGCTTCTTCAGCCCCAAGTGGGTCAAGAACGCCGCGCTCAATGTGGATGAAGAGACCACCAAGAAGGTCATCAGTGATATCAAGGTGCCTTATTCCACCTATGGTATCTGCGAAAACGGTGATATTTTTGCCCGTGATATCGAGATCAATGAAAACGGCGTCAGCTTCATCATGAAGCTGTTTGCCCTCAGTGAATATCCCATCCACCTGAAGATGACCGGCATGTTCAATGTCTATAACGCCCTCGCGGCGGCGGCTGTCGGCCTTATCTGCGGTGTCACACCGGAAACCATCCGGGAGGGTCTGGAATCCGTGACCGGTGTTCCCGGCCGCTGCGAAATGCTGGACACCCACACCGATTACAAGGTCCTGCTGGATTATTCCCACTCACCGGATGCGCTTGAAAATATCCTGACCGCGGTGCGTGAGTTCGCGCGCGGCCGTGTTATCTGCCTGTTTGGCTGCGGCGGCGACCGTGATACCGGCAAGCGTCCTATCATGGGCGAGATCAGCGGCCGGATGGCAGATTTCTCCATCCTGACCAGTGATAACCCCCGCACGGAGGATCCAATGGATATCCTTGCCGCGATCGAAGAGGGCATCAAGCGCACCGACGGTGCCTATACGGTGATTGAAAACCGCCGCGAAGCCATCCGCTACGCGCTGGAAATGGGCCGCGACGGGGATATCATCATCCTTGCCGGTAAAGGACATGAGACCTATCAGGAGATTATGGGGGTCAAACGCCCCTTTAACGAAAAGATCGTTGTCAATGAATTACTGGCCGAGCTGAACGGCTGACAGGGGAGTGCATTATGCCGAATTATGTGATCTGTATCGTTTCCTTCGTGGTCGCGCTGGCTATCGTGCTGGCGTGGATGCCGGTATTGCTGCCGCTTCTGAAGAAAAAGAAGTTCGGGCAGACCATCTATGAACTGGGCCCCAAGGCGCATCTTGCCAAGCAGGGCACGCCCAATATGGGCGGTCTCACGTTTGTCCTCGCGACCACCGTTGTCTCGCTCATCGGCGCCATCGTCATCTGCGGGGCGGATACAGCGCTTGCTTTCTTCTCTCTTGATAATCCCTTCTGGCCCCTGCTGTTTGTGGCGCTGGGTTCCATGGCCGTCGGCTTCTCTGATGACTTTATCAAGGATTTCAAGAAGCGTCATGAGGGTCTCAAGCCCATGCAGAAGGTCGCGGGTCAGGTCATCGTCGGTCTGCTTTTCTCTGTCTTCTGCTATTTCAAGATCGGTCACGAGATTATCCTGCCCTTCACGCAGGGCGCTACATGGGATCTTGGCATTTTCTACATTCCGCTCATGACCGTGCTTGTCATTTTCATGACCAATTCCGCCAATCTGCAGGACGGCGTGGATGGTATTCTGTCTACCGTGACCACGGTCGGCATGGCAGCCTTCGGTGTTCTCGCGCTGCTTCTGTCTTCCTGGTTCCTCGGAAAAGATGCTGCCATGCTTTCTGACAGCCGTTTTGTCATTATGGCCATTGCCGCGTTCGCGCTGATGGGCGGATGCGTGGGCTTCCTCGTGTTCAATCATCATCCGGCCAAGATCTTCATGGGCGATACCGGCTCCATGTTCATCGGCGGCATGATGGTCGGTTTGGCCATGCTGCTCAAGATCCAGTTCCTGCTGATCCCCATCTGCTTCACCTGCATCATGAGCAGTGTTTCCGTCATGATGCAGACCACCTATTTCAAGATCACGAAAAAGAAGTACGGACAGGGCCGCAGGATCTTCAAGATGACCCCCATCCACCATCATTTCGAGCTTTCCGGTATGAGCGAAAACAAGATCGTGCTGATGTACGGGATCGTCACGCTGATCCTGTCCGCCGTTGCCATCCTGTCTGTCATCGGTTTCATCGGCTGATCTGTCCGAAAGAGAGTGACATTTTATGAATCAGGAATTCAATCATAAAAAAATCGTTATCCTTGGCATGGCCCGCAGCGGTATCGCGGCGGCTGAACTGCTCATCCACCGCGGCGCGGAGGTGACCGTCAGCGATCAGAAAACACTGGACCGCTTTGACGGCGCGCTGGATGCTGTCATCGCGCTCGGCGCGGTCCCCGCGCTCGGCGCTGATGTCACGCCCGAACTGCTTTCCGGTAAGGATCTGCTTCTGATCAGCCCCGGTGTGCCCATCAACGCGCCCGCTGTGCTGCTGGCAAAGGAGATGGGCATTCCTGTGCTGGGCGAACTGGAGGTCGCCTCCCGTCTGATCGAAGGCACCCTTGTCGCCGTCACCGGCACTAACGGAAAAACAACAACGGTCTCGCTGCTGGGTGAGATCTTCGAAGCGGCGGGGCATAAATGCTACGTCTGCGGCAATATCGGCTATCCCATGAGCGCGGCCGCGCTTCAGGCGGGTCCGGATGATGTGATCGTGGCGGAGGTTTCCTCCTTCCAGCTTGAAACCATTCAGACCTTCCACCCCCTCAGCGCCGCTGTGCTGAATGTGACGGAGGATCATCTCAACCGTCACGGCACCATGGAGGTCTATACCGGCCTGAAAAAGCATATCTTCGTCAATCAGACTGCGGCGGATGTCGCGCTGTTGAATCTTGATGATCCGGGCGCTGCCGTGCTGGGCGAAGGCCTGAACGCGAATGTGTGGTACTTCTCCCGTAAGCAGGAAGTGGAGCAGGGGCTCTTCGTCCGGGACGGTCAGATGATCGCGCGCGTGAACGGTCAGGAGACCTTCATCTGCAAGCCGGAGGAGATCTACATTCCCGGTCCGCATAATCTGGAAAACGCGCTCGCGGCTGCCGCCATCGCGTTCTCCCGCGGCGTTCCGGCGCAGATTATCCGCGAGGTCCTGCGCACCTTCAAGGGCGTGGAGCACCGGATCGAATTTGTCCGTGAACTGGAAGGTGTCCGTTACATCAACGATTCCAAGGGCACAAATACCGATTCCACGATCAAGGCGGTGGAGGCGATGACCCGCCCCACATCCATCATTCTCGGCGGCTATGACAAGCATGTCTCCTTCGTGCCGCTGGCCAAGGTCGTCAAGGCGTCGCCCTATATCACGGCCTGCGTGCTGATCGGTGTCACCGCGCCGCAGATCGAACGCGAATTCACCGCGGAGGGGATCGGCAATCTGATCCACGCGGAGACATTGCAGGAAGCGGTCGAAAAATGCCGTGCGCTCAGCAGCGAAGGCTCCAATGTCCTGCTTTCTCCCTCCTGCGCTTCCTTTGACATGTTCTCGGATTACGAGCAGCGCGGCCGTGTTTTCAAACAGATCGTAAATGATCTTGTCTAAAACATGTTCCAAACGCGTGGGCCCGCATTCTGAATACGGAGTATGAGCCATGGAAACCAATCAATTTTCGCCGGAGGAGACCGGAAATGGGATGACTGATTCCGGAAAACAGCCCCGCCTTCGCAAGGGTGTTCTCATCCTCTGTGTCTGTGCCGCGTTGCTGCTCACTGCTTTTCTCGTGTTGAATTTCGCTTTCACTGTCCGGTATGAGCAGATCGATGTTCAATTGCAGTATGACGCGACCAATCCCATTCTGGAGCCTCAGTATTCCGCCCGTGATGTGCTCGAGCTTGCCGGCATCAGAGGCAGCTTCCTTTCTTTCACGGAAGATCCCGAGCGCATCAGTAAAGCCATCAATCAGGATCACCGTTTTGCCTGCAGCGAGGTGCGGCTTACCGCGAACACCCTGCGCATCGTTGTCCGTCAGCGTCAGCGGCGCGCGTACATGGATGCCGGCGGTGTGCTCTTCATGATCGACGAAGACGGTATGATCCTTGAACGCTGCGGAACACAGCGCGCGGATGATCGGCTGATCCTTGTGGAGGGCATGATGCCCACCAATCCACAGGTAGGGGAGCTGCTGATGTCCAATAAGAAGGATCAGCTGACTGCTTATCAGGAAGTCCTGTTTCAGTTAACAGACCTCCGGATCCTCAATCGTTTTGATACCCTCAATGTCCGTGATCCGGATGATATCTACATGACCACCCGGGACGGATACACCATCCATCTGGGGGACAGGGGAGAACTTCGCAAGAAGGTCAAAACGGTCTATATCGTGCTTCAGACCCTCGATTCCTGTGTGACCGCGGCCAGGCAGGAAGGCAATCAGGAAAACCTGCGCAAATACGCGTCCGGCATCCTGGAGGTCCTCGAACCCGGAAAGATCGTTTACAGCCCCATCAACTGATCCATGTCATCAACCTGATTCACAACGCGCGGAAAACGCGCGTTTTTTCTTGTTCCGGGCTTGTAAAATCCTTGTAAATTCAGTTTGTTTTTACGAAAAATATGTGATTTTCTCTTGCATAATTATCACAGAAAGGTTACAATAAGATGAACGATTAGAAATCTGTCGTTTCGCCTTATTTGCTATCTTTATTTCGGGGATATACAGTCCAAACCACGGGGGTCGAGAACACATGAAGAAGACGATTAACGCCCTTGAATTCGGCACCAGCAAGATCGTTGCTCTGGTGGCGGAGAACGGCTCTGATCAGCGCTGTGACGTGATCGGTGCCGGCAGCGCGACGTATGACGGCTATCTGGCCGGCCAGTGGAATTCACCGGGTCAGGTCAATGACGCGATCGCGAAGGCAATCGAAGAAGCCGAAATGCAGTCCAAACAAAAGATCACGGAGATCAGCATCGGTGTTCCCGGTGATTTCTGTCAGGTTCGCACAGTCGAAGTCAAGGTCAGCCTGCAGGGTACGGATCCCAAGGTCACCGCGCGTGATGTGGATGAGCTTTTCCGGAATGCTACCGCGGCGCTGGGCGATGTCCGCGGTCATATCATCCATCGCGCTCCGGCCTGGTTCATCGTGGATGACGGCAAAAAGACCCTGGAGCCCATGGGCATGCGCGGAAGCGAGCTGCATTGCATGGTCTCGTTCATTCTGGCGGATCCCTTCTTCATCGATGATGTCACCTACCGTCTCAACAGCATGAGGATCACGGTCGGCGGCGTCTTCTCCACCTCGATCGGCGAAGCTTCTCTGTTCATCCCGGATGAAGAGCGTCAGCGCACCACTGTTTTTATCGACTGCGGTTATCTCAGCACGGAGATCATGACGGTCGAGGGCGACGCGCTCACCTCTCTGAAGGTCATCCCCATCGGCGGCGGCAATATCAGCTTTGAGTTGGCTGAGGGTCTCAATATCCACCTCAATACCGCGGAACAGGTGAAGCGTCAGTATGTGTATGGTCTCACCGGCGGCAAGACCACGCTTCAGGTAACGGATACCGACGGTTCCACCAGGGAGATCGCCCGTGCCGATGCTGAAAAGTATATTCTGCCCTGCGCCAAGGAGCTTTGTGAGGAGATCGAGAAGGCCATCAGCGAAAGCGGTGTCCATCTCAGCCAGTGGAGCTGCTACTTCCTCACCGGCGGCGGCATGTCGCTCAACCGCGGCGGGCGCGATTATCTTTCCGCCAAGTTGGGCCGTCCCGTCCGGGATCTGCCTGTCAAGGCCATGAAGCTCAAGAACCCGGTCTACAGCGCCGCGGTCGGTCTGCTCAGCCTCATCGTCTCCACGGATGTGGATTATAAGAACCGCAAGGGTCTTTCCGGCTTCTTCAGAAGCCTTGTCAACGCCTGATCTGTCCGGAATATCAAATATAAATCAACCAATTCACCTACAGGAGGAAATATTATGCCTTTCGAAGTACAGCTTGATCAGCCTTCCTTCGCTTCTATCAAGGTCGTCGGTTGCGGCGGCGGTGGTACCAACGCGGTCAACCGCATGGTCGAAGCCGGTCTGCGCGGCGTGGAATTTATCGCGGTCAATACGGATCGTCAGGCGCTGCAGCTCTGCAAAGCGGATAAGAAGATCCAGATCGGTGAAAAGCTCACCAAGGGTCTGGGTGCCGGCGCTGTGCCTGAGATCGGCAAGCGTGCCGCCGAAGAAAGCCGCGAGGAGATCGCCGAAGCCATCAAGGGCGCCGATCTGGTCTTTGTCACCGCCGGTATGGGCGGCGGCACGGGTACCGGCGCCGCGCCGATCGTGGCGGAGATCGCCCGCGATAACGGCGCTCTCACCATTTCCGTTGTCACCAAGCCCTTCGCATTTGAAGGCAAGCAGCGCATGAAGAATGCCGAATCCGGCATCAACGCGCTGAAGCAGAATGTGGATACCCTCGTTGTTATCCCCAATGATCGTCTGCTGCAGGTCGTTTCCAAGGGCACTACGATGCTCGAAGCCTTCCGCATCGCGGATGATGTGCTCCGTCAGGGCATCCAGGGCATTTCCGATCTGATCGCGCTTCCCGCCATGATCAATCTGGACTTTGCCGATGTGAAGACCATCATGGAAAGCGGCGGCATGGCGCACATGGGTATCGGTGTCGGCCGCGGCGAGACCCGTATGATCGACGCCGCCAAGGCTGCCATCTCCAGCCCCCTGCTTGAGACCAAGATCGATGGTGCCCGCAGCGTGCTGATCAACGTCACCGGCGGTGCCGATATGAGCATCCTTGATGTCAACGAAGCCGCTTCCCTGGTCATGGAAAGCGCGGACAGCGATGCCAATATCATCTTCGGTGCCGGTGTTGATGAAAGCCTGAATGACGAGATCCGCATCACCGTGATCGCTACCGGCTTTGAAAAGAACACCTTCATTCCCCGTGATACCAAGGTGAAGTCTTCTCAGACCTCCTATAACCCCTTTGACGCTCAGAAGACGGAGCCTGCCGAAGCGTTCGAAGCCCCCGCTCCCGCTTCCTATGATCCCGATTCTTCCTACTATCCCGGACAGGCCCGTCCCATGGCGCAGAAGCCCGCTCCCGCATATGTTCCTGCTCCGCAGACCTACACGCAGCCTGCGTATACCGCGCCTGTCTACAATCCTCAGGCAGCCGCTCCCACCGCGCAGACCACCACTTTCAGCCGTCCCGCGGTACAGCCTCAGCCTGTGGCTCAGCCGGCTCCCACCCCTGCTCCTCAGCAGCAGCCGGACAGTGAGCGTAATTCTCTGGGCATCCCGTCCTTCGCTCGCAAGTTCAAGAAGTGATTCATTCCGTTTCCGGAATGCAAGACCCCGTCCTTTTTCAGGGACGGGGTCTTTTCATGTTTGTTTTTATGGATGTTTTCCATTCCCTCGCGCATGGATCAGTCAGGAATGTTTATGGTTTTTTGGTCACAAAACTGCGCATCACATAGCCTTCAAATTCATTTGTGTACACCTGCAGCCAGTCACCCAGTTCCTGCTTCACGATCAATTCCTGACCGTAATACAGCACGCGCAGGATCGTTCCGCCCATCCCAGGCGCGTCACGCATGTTCAGGCTCGAATTTACGGCAATCTGATCCACCACCACGATATATTCACCCTTTTGCGGCTTCAGGGTCAGCGGAACCGGTGTCGGTCTGGGGGTGGGGGTCGCGGCCGGGCCGGGCGTGATCAGGAAATCGGCCTTGACCGGTGTCGCCGCCGCGCCTGTCAGCGAGATCGTTTTGATCTGCATACCGGGGTAATAGAAATTCAGGATCTGCTCATAGGTCATTCCGTATTCCGCCGCCATGACCTGCGCGCCGCACTGGGACATTCCCACACCGTGACCGAAGCGCCTGCTTTCGATCCGGAACGCGTCCTCTTCTGTGATAATGGTAAAGACTTCATTATTGGCCGCGTTGATGCTGAGGTCAAGCGCCTTTTCCACGCCTCCGTAGAGGGGCAGTGTCACCTTGATCGACCCCGGGACCTCTGTAAATCCGCCCAGCGTCTCGCTGCTCATTACCGGTCTTGGGGTCGGGGTGACGGCAGGTGCCACCAGATAGATCTCTTCTTCATCATCCATCACATTGGGTCTCCGACCGCTCACCCTGAGGGTGAATGTCATCTCACGGTAAAGCAGGCTCCCGCTTCCGGGGTAGAGCGGACCGGTCAATGTGATATCCTCGATCCGCCGGATGCGGATGTTTTCTTTTCCGTCATCGTATCCGGCAGTTTTCAGGGTCGGCGCCAGCGCGTCCAGCAGCATATTTTCCAATGCCGCGGGCAGCGCTTCCGTTTCCGTGTCTTTTTTGATCACAGCGGTCATCACGGTCGCGGTCTTGTTTTCCGGGTCATAAGGGTCATTTTTGACCGGCAGGTAGGGCACGGGATCTCCGCCCCATACATGCGCGCTGCTTTCCGTCTGTCCGCCGTTACTGGCGCTGTAGTAGCAGTTTGCGTAAGCGCCGCCGTACCAGCCCACCATGCCGGCGGTCGCCTGCACCGCGGCGGCCGTCTTCACATTCTCCGGCTTTGTGCCGTAATACACCTGATCGTTGGTGTTATCATACACATCAAAATCCCGGCTGCTTCCGGTACGGCTCAGCGCGTAGGTGCGCGCCGCGATGGCCTGCGCCTTCAGCGCTTCGATCCCGCTGCCCTCGCCGATCTCATACGGTACCACGCCGTTCAGATATTCCTCGATCCCGATCGTCAGTACCGCCCGCAGCATGCCGTTTTCGATCGTCAGCTTCAGGCTTCCGGGGTAGAGGTAATAACTGCCGTTGATACGCAGACCATTTTCCGCGCGCGGATCCTCGCACGCGTGCCGTGTCAGGATCATGGTGTTGCCGGTATCCAGCGCCATCCCTTCATAGTAGCACAGGATGCTGCCGGTCCGGCAGGAGACTGTCAGATGGCAACCGCGCTGAAAAACGATGCCGTTCAGGCTGTAACTGCCGTCAAGCGCGATCTCCATCCGGTCGGTCGCGGTCACTTTTGTCAGCAGCACGCGGATGTCGCCGCTGTCTCTGTTTTCCGCCGCCAGTCCCGCCGGGATCAGCAGCGCTGTCACGCACAGGAGGATGATAATGCGCTGAAAGATCTTTTTCATCATTTCTTTTCCGTTTCTTCTTCACAGGATCCCGTGCTTGTTCCAGCACAGCACGGTCTCATAGCCCAGTTTGGCGTACCATTTCGCCACGCCTGTATAATGAATATAACTCAGATCATAGCCTTCGTCCCGAAGGATCGCGGTCGCCTTCTGGATCATTTTCAGGCCGATCCCCTTCCGGCGGAAGCGCGGGACCGTCCCCACACAGCCGGGTCCGCCGACGCGAAGCCGCTTTCCGTCGATCACAGGCTCGCCCATCGCGCCCAGCATGCAGAAGGAGGCGATCTCGTCTCCCATCATCGCGCAGTAGATCCGTTCATTTTCGGTAAAATACTTCGGCCATTCCGTGTCCACCTCGGCCACAGCCCGGAGCAGCGCTTCCCTGTCACCGGTATAGAAACCGAATGTCACCCCGCCCGGCACCGGGATCGTCAGCGCGTTTTCATCAAACTGCGTCAGCGTCAGCAGCATTTCTTCGTATACAGCCTCTTCAGGCATCCATGAAAAATCGTGCTTTGCAAAAAATCCGGGGCGGCACTGCTCAAAGAAGGAAATGGCTTGTTCTTTTGTCATGCTTCTGCCTCTTTCTTGTTTTGTCCGTTTCCTGTCGGGGTCAGGTCAGTTTTTCCGAAAGATACCGGCACGCCTGTCCGATCCTTTCATCCACATGGTCAAAATGCCCGCCGGGCATGATCTCAAAACGGCAGCCGATACCCTGCTCTCGCATCCATTCCGCTGTTTTTCCGGCTTCGTCCTCCACGGTCTTCATTCGCGGGTTTCTTGTGTTCTTCTCCCGGTCTCCCACGGAGATCCATACGCGCTCCGGCTGCTTTTTAAAGCCGTTCTCCTTCAGGTATTCATTCCACCCGTCATACCACAGGCTGCCGCTCACGGAAGCGGCACGGTCAAAAAGACTGCACCTTGTCATGGCCCACAGGCTGAACAGACCGGCCAGCGAATATCCCGCGATCGCACGCTTTTCCGGTATACCGTGTTCTTTTTCATATTGCTGTATGGCGTCTTCCAGCATTTTCAGGGTCATTTCGGCGTTGCCTGTAAAGGCACGCCCCTTTGCGATGGGCGGCGCCGGCCACGGTGTCAGTTCATCATCCCAGCTGCCGATGGGGAAGGGGATCACCGCGCAATCAGGCAGCAGCGCCGCTGTTTCAGGTACATTGTCATGGCCGATCAGATAAATGTTGATCATGTCTCTCTGTAAAGAACGGGCTGCCTTGTAAAAGGCAGCCCGTTTGATATTCAGGATAGGGATTAATCTTCGTCTTCCTCTTCGATCTTCGCGGTTTCGATGATCTTCTTCGCGGCGTCGGAAGGCATTTCCTCATAGCGTTCAAACTTCATGGTGAAGCTGCCGCGGGCCTGCGTCATGGAACGCAGATCGGTCGCGTACTTGAACATTTCGCCCAGAGGCGCTTCAGCGGTCACGCGCTGCATCGCGCCCACCTTGTCCATACCCATGATACGGCCGCGGCGCTTGTTCATGTCGCCCATGATATCGCCCATGTATTCATCGGGTACAAACACTTCCACGTGCATGATGGGCTCCAGCAGCATCGGGCTTGCGGTGGTCAGCTGCTTGAAGGCCAGACGCGCGGCGGTCTTGAAGGCCATTTCGGAGGAGTCAACGGGGTGATAGCTGCCGTCGTACAGCTGAGCGGTCAGACCCACAACGGGGAAGCCGGCCAGCACGCCGCGGCGGATGTTTTCACGCAGACCCTTTTCAACAGCGGGGATGAAGTTGCGGGGCACGGTGCCGCCCACGACCGCGTCCTCAAAGTGGAACTCGGTATCGTTGGGGTCATCGTTGGGACGGAAGCGGATCTTAACGTCACCGAACTGACCATGACCGCCGGACTGCTTCTTATGACGGCCCTGAACATCGATGGGCTTGCGGATGCTCTCGCGGTAGGCGATCTTGGGATCAACGAAGTTGGCGGCAGCACCGAACTTGGACTGCAGCTTGTTGCGCAGCACTTCCAGGTGCAGTTCGCCCTGACCGGAGATGACGGTCTCGGCGGTTTCTTCGTTCTTTTCGATCTTCGCGGAAGGATCTTCTTCCTGCAGACGGCTCAGGCCGCTGAATACCTTATCTTCATCGCCCTGCTTGGCAGCGTATACAGCCTTGGAGAAGCAGGGTTCGGGATAGGCGATGGGGTCAAAGCGCACGGGATTGTTCTGATCGCACAGGGTATCACCGGAGGCGGTGAACTGCAGCTTGCTCAGCGCGCCCAGGTCACCGGCGTTCAGCACACCGGGATTGGACTGCTTCTTGCCGGTCAGCACAAACAGACCGCTGGCCTTTTCAGCCTTTTCGGCGTTGGCGTTGTAAAGGGGCGTGGAGCCGGTCAGAGTACCGCTCATCACGCGCACCAGGCTCAGCTTACCCACGAACGGGTCAGCGATGGTCTTGTATACGAAAGCGGAGAAGGG
>CALCTW010000081.1 GCA_937907055.1 uncultured Clostridia bacterium
ACTTCAAAGGTGACAGACTTGATGCCGGCTTCATCGCCGTCCAGCAGGTCCAGCAGCTTGACGGTAAAGCCCATGCGCTCGCAGAAACGGGTGTACATGCGGTAGAGCATCTGTGTCCAGTCCTGCGCTTCGGTGCCGCCGGCGCCCGCGTGCAGGGAGAGCACGGCGTCATTGTCATCATACTTGCCGCGCATCAGGGTCTCCAGCGCCAGCGCGTCGGCATCCGCCTGCAGCTTGTCCAGCGCGGCCCGGATCTCCTCCACCATGGAAGCGTCGTCCTCTTCCTCGGCCAGCAGCATCATGGTGTCGATGTCATCGCAGTCCCCCAGCAGGGAATTGTAATGCTTGATCTTGCCTTCAAGCGCCGCGATGCGGCGGTTGACATGGGTGGAACGGTCCAGGTTATCCCAGAAGCCGTCCGCGTTCATTTCTTCTCTCAGTTCCTGAAGCTCCTCCTCCATATGCTCGATATGGAGGCCGTCGCCCGTTTCCTTCAGGGAAGCGCGCAGGGCATCCAGCTGAGGGGCAAATTGCTGTAATTCAACGATCATTTTTCATATCCTCCGTTGCCTGTCGTTTGTTGAGTGCTTATGTACAGAACAGGCATGGGATCACTCGTTCATCCCGCAGCAGTTCTTGTATTTTTTGCCGCTGCCGCAGGGGCAGGGATCATTCCGGCCGGGTTTCTTGGTCACGCGTACGGGGTTGTTCGGGGCCTGCTTGCCGGGCGCGGGGTTGCTGTCGGTCGCCTGATTGCTGCCGGTCTCGCGGAAAACAGCCTTGCGCTCCACGGGCTCGGTCTTCTGCAGACGCAGGGTGTACAGGCGGCGCACGGTATCCTCGCGGATGAGCGTGGTCATCTCCTCGAACATATCGTAGCTTTCCAGCTTGTATTCGTTCACCGGATCGCGCTGGGCATAGGCACGCAGGCCGATACCGTCACGCAGCTGATCCATCGCGTCGATATGATCCATCCAGCGCATATCCACGGCGCGCAGCAGGATGCTGCGTTCCACCTCGCGCATGTCGACATTGAGAGAAGCCACGATCTCCTCGCGCTTCTCGTACAGCCGGGTGCTTTCCTTGCGGAGCAGCTCCTTCACGGCGTTCTTGTCGCCGCTGTTCATGGTATCGGTGTTGGCGCCGATGAAGCCCTGCGGCACGCACAGGCGCTCCAGATACTCGGTCATGCCGGCAATGTTCCATTCGGCGGCGGAATCACCCACGCAGAAGCGGTCGACCGCCTCGTCGATCAGCGTATCCGCCATGGTGCGGATGGTGGACTTCATATCCTCGCCCTTCAGCACCTGCAGACGCTGGCCGTAGATGATGGTGCGCTGCTGGTTCATGACATCGTCATACTGCAGCACGTTCTTACGCATCTGGTAGTTGCGGCTTTCAATGCGCTTCTGGGCGTTTTCGATCTGCTTGGTCAGCAGCCCGGCTTCCAGGGGGGTGTTCTCATCCATGCCCAGACGCTCGATCATGGGCTGGATGCGCTCGCCGCCGAAGAGACGCATCAGGTCATCCTCCAGCGCGACGAAGAACTGGCTGGAGCCCGGGTCGCCCTGACGGCCGGCACGGCCGCGCAGCTGGTTATCGATACGGCGGCTCTCATGGCGCTCGGTACCGATGATATGCAGACCGCCGGCGGCCACGACCTTTTCGTGCTCGGCGTCGGTGTTCTTCTTGTATTCATCGCGCAGTGCGCGGTAGCGCGCGCGGACGGTCAGCACTTCCTCGGAGACATTCTCGTTAAAGCCGGTCGCGGCCTCGATGATCTCCTCGGGCACCTCCTCCTGACGCAGCGTGCGGCGGGCCATGTAATCCGGGTTGCCGCCCAGCAGGATGTCGGTGCCGCGGCCCGCCATGTTGGTGGCGATGGTGACCGCGCCGTAATGACCGGCCTGCGCCACGATGGAAGCCTCACGGGCATGCTGCTTGGCGTTCAGCACCTCGTGCTTGATGCCGCGCATGGTGAGCATATGGGAGAGCAGTTCGCTGACCTCAACGCTCACGGTACCTACCAGCACAGGCTGACCGGTGGTGTGGCGCTTGATGATCTCCTCGATCACCGCGTTGTACTTGCCCTTCTTGGTGCGGTACACGATGTCGTTCATGTCGACACGGATCATCGGGCGGTTGGTCGGGATCTGCACAACATCCAGGTTGTAGATGCCCTGGAATTCCTCTTCCTCCGTCTTGGCGGTACCGGTCATACCGGACAGCTTTTTATACATACGGAAGTAGTTCTGGAAGGTGATGGTGGCGAGCGTCTTGCTCTCATGGGCCACCTTCACGCGCTCCTTGGCTTCAATGGCCTGATGCAGACCGTCGGAGAAGCGGCGGCCGATCATCAGTCGGCCGGTGAACTCATCCACAATGAGCACCTCGCCGTTCTGCACCACATAGTCCACATCGCGCTTCATCAGGGTGTTGGCCTTCAGCGCCTGGATCAGGTAGTGGTTCAGTTCGTTGTTTTCGGGATCGGAAAGGTTCTCGATGCCGAAGGATTCTTCAGCCTTGCGCACACCTTCTTCGGTGAAGATGGCGGCCTTGTCCTTTTCGTCCACGGTGTAATCCACTTCGTTCTTCAGACGGTTGACAAAGCGGTCGGCGCGCTCATACATTTCGTTGGGCTTTTCGCCGCGACCGGAAATGATCAGAGGCGTTCTCGCTTCATCGATCAGGATGGAGTCCACCTCGTCCACGATGGCAAAGTTGTGCCCGCGCTGCACCATTTCCTTTTGATAAAGCACCATGTTGTCGCGCAGGTAATCAAAGCCCATTTCGTTGTTGGTGCCGTAGGTGATATCGGCGGCATAGGCCTTCTTGCGCTGATCGCTGTCCAGATCGTGTACGATGATGCCCACCTCAAGGCCGAGGAAGCGGTACAGCTTGCTCATTTCCTCGCCCTGATAGGAGGCCAGATAATCGTTGACGGTCACGATGTGCACGCCTTCGCCGGAGATGGCGTTCAAGTAGGCGGGCAGCGTGGCGGTCAGCGTTTTGCCTTCACCGGTCTTCATTTCGGCGATACGGCCCTGATGCAGCACGATGCCGCCCAGCAGCTGCACATCAAAGGGGCGCATGCCCAGTGTGCGCTTCGCGGCCTCGCGGACGGTGGCAAACGCCTCCGGCAGCAGCTGATCCAGCGTTTCGCCTTTGTGATAACGGTCGCGGAATTCCTGTGTTTTGGCGGTCAGCTCGGCGTCGGAAAGCTTTACAAAATCCTCCTCCAGCGCGTTGATCTTCGCCACCAGCTTATACAGCGGCTTCAGCGCGGCCTCGTTGCTGATCCCAAACAGTTTTTTAACGAATTCAAGCATTTAAATCGGTTCCTTTCGGAAAGAATCGGTACATCAATAAGACTGCATAAACAGCCACTTTCTATTATATACAAACCACAGCAAAAGGGCAAGCAAAATATCGGTCCGGCAGGGTTTGAGCGCTCTTCGGGCCGGAACAGATAAACCTTCAGGAACGGTTGCAAACTCATATATAATATGATATACTTTTTTTCAACAAGAGACGATGATCCGTTGCGGACGAAGCGCCGCTTTTTCGCCTTTATCAATAAAACCTGGCACTTCCGGAGGCGGCTCCGGAAAGAGGAGTGGATCAATAAATGATGCTGACAATATTCATCGCCATATCGTGTACGATCGTCGCGGCCTGTATTGGGGTGGCGTATTCGATCGCGCGCCGCAGGGACGAACACAGGACGCTTGCGCTGACTGTCTTTTTTGCCGCCGTCGTCAATATCGGTTATCTGGGTACGCTGCTGGCAGATTCCTACCGCGTGATGAGCATCTTCAACTCCCTTTATTTTTACGCGATCGATCTGATGCTGATGCATCTTGCTTGTTATATCGATCACTACACAAAAACAAGGGTCACTGCACCGCTGCGCATCCTTCGCGGCGCGGCGCTTCTCTACAGCGCCGCGGAAGGCATTCTGTTTACGGTCAACGCGTTTCAGGCGCAGGGCACGGAGTGGGTCGTCACATTTGTCCGTGAGGAGACGGCCCTGCTTTATACCTATCAGGGACATACCCTTTTCACATTGCATCTTGTTTTCTCCTATCTGCTCACAGCCTATGTCATTTTCCGTCTCATCTACCGCGCGTGCACCGTCACCGGGGCCTACAGGCGCAGCTATATCAATATTCTGATCGGCATTCTGATCATCGTGTTCCTCAATGCCATTTATCTTTTCGCGGCCTCCGAGGATATGCCGGATATCTCCCTGATCCTTTACGCGGTCATGTCGATCGTGCTGTATATCCAGGTATATCATTATTCCCACAAGGGTCTTCTCGTCATGGCCGGCATGACCATGCTGCAGAATATGAACAGCCCGTGCGTGATGTTTGATAACGAAGATCGCTTCTGTCTGGTCAATCACGCGGCGTCTTTCCTCGTCCCGGAGGAAAAGCGCGGCGCGCGCTATACTCTCAGGCAGATGCTGCAGGACACCGGTATGGATAAGGTGATCGCGGATCCCGAACAGGACAGCGCGTTTTTGTGGAATCGCCAGACCGAGAACGGGTTGACCATTTACCGCGGTGATATGAACCGTATGCTGGATGATAAGGGCCGGGTCATCGGCCGTGTCATCGTGCTGACCGATAACTCGCTCGATACCGATCTGCTGACCGGCTTCTTCACCCGCGGCAGCTTTGAACGCTATTTCAGCAAGAACCCCGTGATCACCTATCCGGCCAGCGTCATGATCCTCGATATCAACCGTCTTTCCTATATCAATGATCACAGCGGCCGTCTCGCGGGTGATCAGGCCATCCGTCTGCTGAGCGAACTGATGCGCAAACATCTGGGCGCGGACGCCTATTTCGCCCGGATGGGGGATGCCAACCTGCTTTCGCTCTGCCCCGGGATGGATGCCCGCGCCGCGCATGAAAAACTGGATCTGATCCGCGCGGAGCTTCGCGGGATCTCGATCGACGGGGTGCCGCTGGATATGCAGGCGGCTGTCCATACAGCCACCGAGAATGAACCGGATATCCTGAACGCCGCGCATCTGGCCCGCAAGAGCATGCGCATCCGCAAGCTGCTGGATCATTCCAGCGCGCATGCTTCCCTGCTGGATTCTTTGGCCCGCACCCAGATGGAGAATGACCCGACGACGGAATATCACGTGCGCCGCACACAGGCGGCGGGCGAGGCGCTGGGGCGCAGGATCGGCCTCTCGGATATCGATCTGAGTAATCTTTCCCTGCTCTGCCTTGTGCATGATATCGGCAAGCTGGGCGTGCCGCTGGAGATCCTCAACAAGCCCGGCCGCCTGTCCCGCGAGGAATGGGAGGTCATGAGCAGCCATGTGGTCAAGGGCTATAACATCGCCATGGCCGGCAATGAACTGCGTGGCGTGGCCGAATATGTGCTGCATCATCATGAAAGCTGGGACGGCACCGGTTATCCGGATCGTCTGGCCGGTGAAGCGATCCCCCTGCTCTGCCGCATCATCGCGGTGGTGGATGCTTATGATGCCATGACCAATGACCGTCCCTACCGGCGCGCGCTTTCCCGGGAACAGGCGCGTCATGAACTGCGTGTCTGCGCGGGCCGCCAGTTCGATCCCAATGTGGTTTCCGAATATCTGGCGCTGCTGCAGGAAACGGAGCCGCTGACCGATGAACAATAGGAAAACAGAGCGGGCGATACCTTCCGTCCCGCCGGTGCCGGCATGATGGAACAGGAGCCTGCGCAGACATAGGAGAGGGTGCATGATGTCTTCTATGCCAGCTATCAGCTGGATGAAAACAGCCGCATCATTTTTGTGGATGACGCCTTTACAACGCTCACCGGTTATACCCGCGCCGATGTGGAAGCCTATAACCTCCACCAGCAGGATCTGATCCCGCCGGAGGATCAGAAAGAGTATCTTTCAAAACTGACAAGTCAGATGAAGGATGCCCTGTATCTGGAGCATCGTCTGCTCCGCAAGGACGGCGCGGTCACCAATGTCTACTGCTTCGGCCGTAATTTCTACAGCGCGGGCGTGCATGCCATGCGCACGGAGATCATCATCTGCGATGCCTCCTCGTCCATGGCGGTGCGTGAAATGGTCCGCCGGATGGAGGACAGCCACAGCCGCGCGGTCGCCATCTATCAAGAGCGTCTGCGCGAGGATCCGCTGACCGGTCTGCTCAATCAGCGTGCCTTCCGCGAGGATGTGCAGATGCGTCTGCTGGATGAAAAGAACACGGTGCTGATGATGGTGCTGGATATCGATCATTTCAAGCAGTACAATGACTCCCTGGGGCATCGTCAGGGCGATGAGATCCTGCGCAAGGTGAGTCAGGCCGTGGCCGCCAACGCTCCGTCGGACGGCCTGACCTGCCGTCTCGGCGGCGATGAATTCGCGGTGGCCTTCCTTGGCGGCAAGGGGGAGGAACAGGCACTGCGGGAACAGGCCGACGCGTTCTGGAATGCCATGCGCAGCGGCGTGCGCGCCTTTGAAAGTGAGATGACCTTCTCCGGCGGCATTGCTGTTTCCACGGCCGGGATGACTTATCTCACCCTGTTCGATCAGGCGGATCGGCGCCTGTACAAGGCCAAGTCTGCCGGGCGTAATTGCCTGATCAGCGAGAATGAATAACAAAAAAGGATCCTTCAGGGCGTGTGTTCGCCGTCTGAAGGATCCCTGGAAATGGGAGGATAATATGGCGTTACCCAGGAACGCGGCGATCCTGTTCAGTCTGCTTAATATGAAACTTCGTGATCAGTATGCCTCGCTGGAGGCCCTGTGCGATGATCTGGATGAAGATCAGCAGGAGATCACGCGGCTCATGGCCGAGGCCGGTTACTGCTATGACGCGGAGAATAACCAATTCGTGCCCGTATGAGCCTCCTGCCGGCATCTGCCGGTTTTTACCCGTGTCAGCGGATCCGGTCCCGTCTTATCGTGCCGGATCCGGGCTTCCGGGGGATGATGAATACGCGTCCTTCCGCGGAAGCGTTCATTTTATGAAAGGAGTAATGATCAATGGATCCCAAAGCAATGTACAAATTGAGTTACGGTCTGTATGTGCTGACCGCCAAGGATGACGGAAAGGACAGCGGCTGTATCATCGATACCGCGATACAGGCGGCTTCCGTGCCGGAACAGCTCAGTATCTGTGTCAGCAAACGCAATCATACGCATGATATGATCATGAACACCCGTGAATTCACGGTCAGCGTGATCAGCCGGAAGGCCGGTTTTGATCTTTTCAAACGCTTCGGCTTTCAGTCCGGCAAAAATACAGATAAGTTTGACGGCTTCAACGGCTGCAAACGCGGCAAAAACAGCATTCTGTATGTCACTGAAGGAACAAACGCGTTTATTTCGGTCAAGGTAAAGAAAATAGAGGATCTGGGTTCCCACACGATGTTTATCGGTGAGATCACGGATATGGAGGTGCTGGACAGCGCGCCGTCCGTGACATACGCGGAGTATCTGGATCACATCAAGCCCAAGCCGCAGGCCGCGGAGTCCGCGCCGGAAGGAAAGACCGTCTGGCGCTGCACTGTCTGCGGTTACGAATATGAAGGAGAGGAACTGCCGGAGGGTTTTGTTTGCCCGCTGTGCGGCCGTCCTGCATCGTAGTTCGAGGCTTGTGAAAAATAATCGGGCCTGATCGCCCGGAACAGTATCATCGCGCCTCCGGGAACATCCGTTTCCCGGAGGTTTTTGTTTCCGCGGCAGAGCAGAATCAGAACAGTATTTTCATCTTCTTGTAACTTGTAGAGTACTTCCCTTTGTGATAAAATGAAGAACGGTTTTGGTTTTTCTGTTCCTATTCTGTTGATATATACGGGGGAAATCGTATGAGGAGAGGATTTGACCACGAGGAATATACCCGGATCCAGAGTCAGCACATCGCGGAGCGCATCAGTCAGTTCGGCGGCAAGCTTTATCTGGAACTGGGCGGCAAACTGTTTGATGACTATCACGCCAGCCGCGTGCTGCCCGGCTTCAATCCGGACAGCAAGGTGCAGATGTTCCTGAAACTGAAGGATCAGGCGGAACTGGTCATCGCCATCAACAGCAACGATATCGAAAAGAACAAGGTGCGCGGCGATCTGGGCATCACCTATGATGCCGATGTGCTTCGCCTTATCGATGCCTTCCGCGGCATCGGCCTGTATGTGGGCAGCGTGGTGCTTACTCGTTTTGAAGGTCAGCCCTCCGCCTCCGCCTTTATGGAGAGGCTGAACAAGCTGGGCATCAAGACCTATCGCCACTATCCCATCCCCAATTACCCGGCGGATGTCAAGGCGGTCGTCAGCCCCGAAGGCTTTGGCCGTAATGAATATATCGAGACCACCCGTCCGCTCGTGCTGGTGACCGCGCCCGGCCCCGGCAGCGGCAAGATGGCCACCTGCCTCAGCCAGCTTTATCATGAGAATCTGCGCGGCATCAAGGCAGGCTATGCCAAGTTTGAGACTTTCCCCGTCTGGGATCTGTCCCTCAATCACCCTGTCAATATCGCTTATGAAGCCGCCACGGCGGATCTTGGCGATGTCAATATGATCGATCCCTTCCATCTGGAAGCGTACGGGGTCACCACGGTCAATTATAACCGTGATATTGAGATCTTCCCTGTTCTGAAGGCGCTGTTCGAACACATCTACGGCAGCTGCCCCTATCAGAGCCCCACGGACATGGGTGTCAACATGATCCGCAGGTGTATCGTGGATGATGACGCCTGCCGCGAAGCCGGAAGGACGGAGATCCTCCGCCGCCTCTACACCGCGCTGGTCGATCAGCGCAAGGGCAAGAATGACGGCACCGAGGCGGAGAAGATCAAGCTGCTGATGCAGAAACTGAGCATCACCGATGCCGATCGTCCCTGCATCGCCGCCGCGCGCGCCGTGGAGGAAGCAACGGGTGAGCCCGCGCTGGCCATCGAACTGGAAGACGGCCGTGTTGTCACCGGCAAGACAGGCCGCCTGATGGGCCCCTCCGCCGCGCTGCTGCTCAATGCCGTCAAGGCGCTGGCCGGCATCGATAAGGAAGTGGAGCTGATCAGCCCCTCCGTGCTGGAGCCGATCCAGACCCTCAAGACCGATTACCTCGGCAATCGCAATCCCCGCCTGCACAGCGATGAGATCCTCGTCGCGCTCTCCATCTGCGCGGCCACCGATGAAAACGCGAAGAAGGCCATGGAGCAGCTGCCCCGTCTGGCCGGCTGCGAAGTGCACAGCACGGTCATTCTGCCCGAAACGGACAGCAATATCTACCGCCGTCTGCGCACCAATCTCACCTGCGATCCCCGTTATCAGGCCAAGACCCTGTATCACAAATAAAATATACTCGCCTCAGGGTTCGGTGTGGGCATAAAGGGTATCTTTTGTGCCTCGTCTGTGCCTTGCTTCGGTCAACGTAGCGCTGCTACGCCTCCCTTCGCGCGGCTTTGACGAAGACACAAAATCTATCCCTTTCTGCTCCGCACCTCACCCTTCGGCTCGTATCTGGGTACGGGGGTTATAACGAGTATCTTTTACACCTCGTTAGTGCCTCACTCCGGTCAACGGATACGCTGCTACGCCACCTCCGTGCTGCCTTGAGATTTCTTTCTTTACAACCTTCCCAAAATCAGTTATAATGCACATATTCTCTTGAAAGGTGGTTCATTCTGATGTTGGATTTCCTGTTTGGCATTTCTTCTGCCGTGGCTGAGGAAGCGACTGCTGGCGCTACTAATGTCCCCGGCAATATGAGCATGGCCAGCTGCTTCAGCGGCGAAGGTCTGGTCAGCACCCTGGTCACCCTGGTTCCCCTTCTGCTCATGATCGTTGTTTTCTACTTCCTGCTCATCCGTCCCCAGAAGAAGAAGGATAAGCAGGTCAAGGATATGCTGGCTGCCCTGAAGCCCGGTGACCGCGTCACCACCATCGGCGGCATCTACGGCACCATCACCGCCATCCGTGAAGATCTGATCACCCTTGCCGTCGGCCAGACCAAGACCGAAATGGTCTTCGCCCGCTGGGCCATCCGCAACGTCGAGGAAGTCAGCATCGAAAACGATGTCGGCACCGAATTGACCTGATCCCGGCCTGACCGGTTCAAAAAACGCTTCCGTTTTTTCGCGGAAGCGTTTTTGTTATGCGTTTGTTTTGCCCGGGGGTTCACTTTTCGCCGTACGCCTGCTTCAGTGCCTTTTCCAGTGTGGGGCGGATGGCCTCCGCCATCCTGTGCATGCCCAGGTCATTGGGGTGGATGTTATCCGCGGTGCAGTTGTAGCGCTCCCACGGGGTATCGCCCCAGAAATACGCGCCTTCAATGAAGTACACGCGGTCATCCCCGCGCTTCAGGGCGTTCTCATAGGTGGTACGGATGATCTCCACCCTTTCGCGCACCCAGGGAAGATCCGGCTCCGTGCGCGGTCCGGTGATCAGGATGATCGGCACATCGGGGTTCTTTTCGCGCATTCTCAGGAAGAAGGGCTCGTGCGTTTTTCGCAGATGCGCTTCATCCGGCGCGTTATAGTCATAGTCCATCACAAACACGCTCTTTTTCAGCGCGGCCAGATGATCCGCCACAAAAAGCTCGCCCAACCCGCTGCCGGAAAGACCGTAGTTGATAAAGTCAAAGTCCAGCGCGCGGCTCAGCAGGCTGCTGTAGGCATTGGCGGTCTTGCACACGCTGGCGCCCTCGGTGATGGAGCTTCCGTAAAAGATCACGGGGTCGGGATAGCGGTAGGGGGTGGGCGCTTCCACCTTCGCGCCGTCATCCAGCGAGATCGTCACTTCCTTCACCGCCTCATTCCGCGGCAGGAAGATCATAATGTCCTCCATCACGGGCTGTTTGGTGAAACTGCCCTCGGCGACCGGCTCCTCATAGCATTTCCGGGGCACGATCAGCCCCGCGTACCGGGCGTTTTCTCCGTGGCCGATATACAGGTTGCCGCTCTGCGCGCCGTACAGGGAAATACCCACATCCGGGCTGATCGTCGCCATCTCGATGGTCACGCGGATGCTCGCGCTGTCCGTGCGGAAGGCCACGCGCGCGCCGGGGGAGCGCACATCCAGCCTCCAGTCCCGCACGCCGTAGAACATCCTTTCCGCCATCTCTTTTTTCAGTCGTCTGGAGGTGCCGTCTTCGTCAAAATACGGCATGCCGTATACCCGGAAGGGGGCGTCCCGGAAGGAATATTCCATATCTGTCCCTCTCTTTCAGTCTTCAGCCTTACACATCGCCGATAAACAGGTTCTTTTCGCAATGCGCGCACACCCGGCTGTTCCGGGGGTTTTCCTTTCCGCAGTGACGGCAGCGGCGGTTGTCCACCGTGCCGCAGCCGGGGCAGATGTCCAGGTTATAGGTGCTCACCTTGCCGCACTTCTTGCACTGCCACAGTCCGCCCGCGCCGCAGTACACGCATTTTTCCTCCGTCGGGGGATTGCTTTTCCCGCACTCGGGGCACACCCATTCCCGCACGCCCACCGGTGTTTCGCTGAAATACCGTTTGTCGCGGGGCAGCTCTGTTTCCGCCTCCGGCGCGGCCTTTGTTTCGCGCTGCACGGGCGCGCTGCCCATCCGCAGCACCGGCAGATGCTCCACGGTGTCGATCAGGGTCGCCAGCTTCTTATCCGTCTCCGCGCGCGCGTCAGCCATTTCTTCCACGCATTCCGTCATGCGGCCATAGGCGTAGATGGGCAGGGACAGCAGCCACGACAGCAGCACGCCGCCCAGCGCGATGCCCACGCAGATCAGCACGCGCAGCCCGGTCTCCATCTCATTCCACATCGTTTCGCTTCTGAAACACCACACCGCGCCGCCGATCGCGGCAAGGGCGCACACGATAAAGAAGATCACCGCGATCTTCTGCAGCTTATATCCGGCTCTTCTGAACATATCATAAAATCCTCCGATCAGGCCGTTTTTCAGGCCGCCTTCATTATAGCAGACGTCCCCGGACGGGTCAATCGCGTGTCTTTTCTGTTCCGTACGCCGCGCGGCGCTCCGCTTCATTCTTCCGCCGCCGGTTTCATTTTCTGTTTTTCATGTTCCGGGGCGGGATCACGCGTTTTTTTCGCCCCTCACCGGCTGAAAAAGGCCGTAAATTGTGTCATTTTCGGGGCATGCAATGTAAATACGAAAAAAATGCTGGTATTTTTATCACAGATAGGTTATAATGCAGGTAAAGAATAAACGTAAAGGGGGATTATCCCATGATACAGATCATCCACGGCAAAAAAGGCACCGGCAAAACAAAGCGCATTCTGGAAATGAGCGAACAGGCAGTTAAGGATCAGAAGGGCAGCGTTGTTTTCGTTGACTTCGATAACCGCAAGATGTTCGATATCAAGCCCGAGATCCGCTTCGTCAACGGCGGCGAATATGGCTGCGACAGCCCCGAAATGTTTCTGGGTCTCGTCACCGGCATGCTCGCGCTCAACTATGACATCAGCGTCATCTTTGTGGATGCCACGCTCAAGCTCATCAAGAAGGATCTGGCCTGCTGTGAAGAATTCTTCACCCGTCTGAATGCCCTCAGCGAGAAGCACAATGTTCAGATCGTTCTGTCCGTCAATATTGGTGACGAAGAAGCGCCTGAATATCTGGCCCAGTATTACATCTGAGTTTCATAACACCCGTCTGTATCGCCCTGCGTGATGCAAGCGAAATATGCGTACCGCTCTCCGGGGCGGTACGCGTCTTTCAATCATTGCGAAGGGCGTTAAAATTTACACTGCAAGGAGCAACATATGTACGTATCTACCCGCGGCGGAGAGGCGATCTCCGCGTCTCAGGCTATCTTACGTGGTATCAGCGAGAACGGCGGTCTCTATGTGCCTGTTTCTCTTCCTGTCTGGAGCAGGGAACAGATCCTCGCTCTGGCGGAGATCCCTTACGCGGATCGCGCGGCCAAAGTTCTGGCCGATGTTCTGGATGATTTTGATGAAGAAGAATTGCTGGGTTACACCCGTAAGGCATACGCGTCCTTCTCGCATCCCGCTGTTGCTCCCATGCGCCCGCTGAAGGGCAATATCGAAGTGCTGGAGCTGTTCCACGGCCCCACGCTGGCCTTTAAGGATATGGCGCTGCAGATGCTGCCCTATCTGCTCACAGCCAGCGCCCGCAAGCAGGGGGAGACCCGTGAGATCGCCATCCTCACCGCCACCTCCGGTGATACCGGCAAGGCCGCGCTGGAGGGCTTCAAGGATGTGAACGGCACCAGCTGCACGGTCTTCTATCCGCTGGGCGGTGTCAGCCATGTGCAGGAGCGTCAGATGCTCACCAGCGAAGGCGCGAATGTCCATGTCATCGGCGTGACGGGCAATTTTGATGACGCGCAGACCGGCGTCAAGCAGCTCTTCACCTCTCCGGAGTTTATCGCCCAGATGAACGCGAAGGGCCGCACGCTTTCCAGCGCCAATTCCATCAATCTCGGCCGTCTCGCGCCGCAGGTGGCGTATTATATGAGCGCCGCCGCCGAAATGATGAAGAAGGGTGTGGAGCGCTTCAACGTCTGCGTTCCCACCGGCAATTTCGGCAACATCCTTGCCGCCTGGTACGCCAGAAAGATGGGCGCTCCCATCGAGAAGCTCGTCTGCGCCAGCAACTGCAATGATGTCCTGACCGAATTTATCCTCACCGGCCGCTACAATGCCGCCCGTCAGTTCCATCTCACCATTTCTCCCAGCATGGATATCCTTGTTTCCAGCAATCTGGAGCGTCTTCTGTTTGAACTCTGCGGCTGCGATCCCGTCAAGCTTTCCGGCATGATGAAGCAGCTGAAGGAAGAAAAGGAATATACCATGGACGCGGATATGCTTTCCGTCCTGCAGCAGACCTTCGTCGGCTATTCCGCCGATGATACCGCCACCAAGGCCACCATCCGCGCCGCGTACGATTCCGATGCCTATGTCATGGATACCCACACGGCGGTGGCCATGTATGCCGTCGGTCAGTACCGCGCGCAGACGGGCGATGATCTGCCCATGCTGCTGGTCTCCACGGCCAGCCCGTTCAAGTTTGCTCCGGCGGTCACCGACGCGCTGGGTCTGGAAGCCAAAGAGAACGCTTTCGACAGCGTCCGTCAGCTGGCGGCCTTCGGCAGCCTGCAGATCCCCGCTTCCCTCGGCAAGCTGGAGACCGCGCCCACCCTGCACACCCTCACCTGTGACCGCAGTGCCATGGGCGAGGCCGTCATGAAGGCTTACGAGGCCTGATCTTTTCTGTGTGATCCGGGGCACCGCTTCACATTCTGAGGCGTGTCCCGTTCAGCCGTTTACCGGCTGATATCATTCATTTATTACTTGTATATGTAAAGAAGGAGGTACATTCTTATGAAATGGGTATGTCCCGTTTGCGGTTATGTTCACGAAGGCGATACGCCTCCCGAAAAGTGCCCTGTGTGCCGTGTTCCCGGCAGCAAGTTCACCAAGCAGGAAGGCGAAATGAAGCTGGCGGCCGAGCATGAGTTCGGTGTCTACGCTTCCACTGTCAAGAATAACGAAAACATCTCTGACGAGGATAAGGCTTACATCCTCGAACAGCTGAAGGCTAATTTTGCCGGCGAATGCTCTGAAGTGGGCATGTATCTGTGCATGGCGCGCATCGCGCACCGTGAAGGCTATCCCGAGATCGGTCTTTACTGGGAAAAGGCCGCCTTTGAAGAGGCGGAGCATGCCGCCAAGTTCGCGGAGATGCTCGGTTCCGATATCGAGCCCCGCATGACGGCTTCCACCAAGAAGAATCTGGCCTGGCGTGTGGATTGCGAATTCGGCGCCACCCAGGGCAAGTTCGATCTGGCCGCCTGCGCCAAGAAGAACGGTCTGGATGCCATCCACGACACTGTGCATGAAATGGCCAAGGACGAGGCGCGTCACGGCAAGGCTCTGAAGGGTCTGCTGGAGCGTCACTTCGGCAAGTAATCAGAGGGTTTTCCCTTCTGATTGAGGGAATAATCAAGGATGATCTCACCAAGAGGTCATCCTTTTTTCGTGCCAAAGTGGAAGCCAAGGTGGAAGGTTCCTGATTTTCACCTGTCAAAATCCGCAAAAGTGGAAGCTGATTGAAGTGGAAGGTTGCAAGTCAAATTATAGGTGTAGCAAAATTTTCTGTCAATCTGGTTTCGTTGACAAAATGCCAAGAGGAATCATTATCGGCGACGGAGACGAGAAAAAGCTGATCTCATATCAGCGCGATTTGAGTCACCCCATTGGATAAATCAAAAAGCAATCCTCATCAGGCTCGCTGACGAGAATTGCTTTTTTTGTACTGAATTAGAACACCCAACCTTCATGCTCACACAATTCCAAGATACTCATACAGGGAACACCCATCTGAGAACAAACGAAGGGTATCTTTTTGTTGGAAGTCTTGTTTTCTTCTGTAATCACAGTCAAACCGTACTTCATGGCTGTTGCAATGAGGAATGCATCGCCGGAAGACTTGCAAGAGCGAAAATCAATCAGTTGAGGATTCTGTGTGACCACACGAGTGACATTTGCCTGCACTTCATCATCAATCTGCAATATAACACATTGATGATCTCGGAGCCATGTTTTGACCACTTCGTCGTTTACTTCTAGAGCAGTTTCAGAGCAAGTAACAATCTCCTGCCGTTCAACAAGTTCGTCGATCTTTTCCCTGAGACAACTTGTCAAGTACTTCTGTGAAATATTCTTCGGCCATTATGAAGACAACAATCAATCAGGCCGTAACAGGGTTATAGGTCATAAGATCACGGCGAATCATGCGCTCGATCTTCTGCTGCATGGTCTCCGCGCATGCCTCCTTGAAGAATGTGCGGACGGTGTAGATACGACCGTCAATTTCCATGGAGAAGGTCGAAGTCGGCTCCTGTTGGGGCTGGCTCGTATTCTTGAGTTCATTCATTGTGTCACCTCATTGTCTATTCGTAAAAGCGATAGGTAAAGTGAAAGGCCAGCCGCATTTTGCAGCTGACCTTTCGTTCGGTTAGCGGTGGGGCTTCTCCGTTTCCTTGTCTGGCAGGATCGGCTCCGTATGGCGTTCTTCCGGAGGATGGACAACAACGGTAACTGCCTTGTCTATCACCTCGTTCAGTTCGCGTTTAGCCCTCATGGTATCCAGTTCAGCAGCAAAGCCGCTGCGATCTTCCAATGCTTCCGGCACAACCTTGCGTGTCCAGTAGCGCAGTGTGTTCAGCTGTGAGAGCGATTTGTTAATCGTCTCCAGTTGAGGACGCTGTTTTTCATTGTCAGCTTCCAGTCCCGCACGCTTGTCCTTAAGCAGTTTGCGTCCTGCTTTATCAAGCGGCAGCGTGATTCCGTATTTCTTGGCGACACGCTTGCGAGTTTTAGTTGCTTCATCAAAGCGTTGCAGCTCATCAGCGTGTTCAGCTTGATACTTGTCACGTGGCTTCTTCCAGT
>CALCTW010000082.1 GCA_937907055.1 uncultured Clostridia bacterium
GTCAGGATGCTTGTGGATATTGCCATGAATCAGGGTGACGGCTACGTTTCCATGAAGGATGTAGCCCTGCGGCAGCAGATCTCGAAAAAATATATGGAAACATTCACTGCCCAGCTGGCTTCTGCCGGTATCCTGGGCATCCGCAGAGGCAAGACCGGCGGCTATCGTCTGCTGAAATCCCCCGCAGATATCACGCTGATGGACGTTCTTCGTCTGACGGAAGGTTCTCTGCACGCGGTTGCCTGCCTGGAATGCAGCCCAAACACCTGCAAACGTGCGGCTTTCTGTGTGACGCTGCCCGCATGGACTGGATTGGAGAAGGCAGTCAATGATTATCTGACTTCTGTGACACTCCAGAAGCTGATCGACCAAGCTAAGCCGCAGCCGGAGAATCTGCAGGATTTCCCCTGCGGAGTGTAACAATATCGCGGACACACAAAAACTTCATACTATATTGTCAAGTGACGTGCACCCGGAAACGATACAGAAAGAGGCAACCACTGCTGTGACAGCAATGATTGCCTTTTTTATAGATGATTTCGTTACCGATACTCTCCTCGACCTACCGCTTTGGTAGGTAATAGTCACCAGCAAGGTATAGTCCAAGGCATTGTTATCATCATGAATATGTTTTGCTAAATTGCTCATGGGTTCGTCCTCCTTGTAATACACTTCGTTTTCTCAGCTGCGAAAATGTACACTCGTTCGACGGCTGATAGTTTTTATCCTTATCAGCATTAACCCAAGCCTTTGGCTTGTCTATCCGAGAGCGAAGCGATTAGAATCGTCTCGCACGGCTTCGCCGGGCGGGCGGGGACTTTTGCGCAGCCGCACGCAGTGCGCACAGCAAAAGATTTCCCGTATTAAGCCGAATTGAAAACCCAGCAAAGCGGTTTTCAATCCGATAGCGAAGCGTTTATTATCCGCAGGGGTGGCTCCGCCGCCCCGAGGAGAAAAATCCCGAAGCAGCGCTTGCCCTGCGAGAGGGATTTTTCATTCCCTGCGGATTTTACGCCCGTCGGATCGTTAGATCCCGACAGTAAAATCCGTTTTGCCGGATCGGAAATGTCGCTCCGCGACTTTTCGATCCGAAAGCGAAGCGCAGCTGAGCGCCTTGGGGGGCTTGGGGGGCCTCCCCCATTTCTTATCGTATCGCACGGCTTTGCCGGGCGGGCGGGGATTTGCGTAGCCTGCGGAGCAAAGTTACCCGTAAAAAACGGATAGGCAAGCCTTTGGCTTGTCTATCCGATAGCGAAGCGTTTAGCCGATTTGAAAACCCAACTCAGCTCTCGCTGAGTGGTTTTCAAATCGCTATAATTGCTGCCGATGTAATCATAAACGCCTGGAACGCGAACGCCGTCACCAGCGCGCCGATCATACGGTTGCCCGTGCGCGCGCGCAGGAAATCGCCCACCGGGATAAACAGGATATACATCAGCGCCACGTTCAATATCTGTCCGATCAGACCGGAATAACTGCCGATCACCAGATAGAACAGTACGAACAGGATGAGGGGGATATACTGGATCAGGCTGTACGCGATCTTTACGCCGCGTCCGGCCTTCGCCGCCTTCAGCATATCGCTCTCCGCGCCGCTGACATAGAACCCCACGAACATCAGCACGCCCGCGAACGCCAGCCAGAACCAGCGCGTGTTCATCGGCATCAGCCGGTACATGCTCAGCCGCAGCACGCCCCACACAAAGGCCAGAATCGCAGCAGTCACCCCCACCGCAAGAAGAGTGTTCTTCTTTCCGCCCGCGCAGCGGAGGGTCAGCCGCGGCAGCTTGCCCTCCGTACCGGCAAAGCGGCCCTTGCGGTAGCACAGCAGCATCACAAGACCGTAGCCCGCGATGAAGCACATGTAGGGAATGTTCATGATGGGGCTGCCGAAGGGAATGACCACGCACACGCTGCAGATCACAAAGGCCATCAGCATGCCGGGCAGCCACAAAAGCAGCTTGCGCAGCAGGAAGCGCTTCGCGTCCTTCAGCACAGGCAGCCTGTCCTCATCCGGCACGCGCCGGCCGGAGATCCCGGCCAGCAGCAGCGCCACGCCCAGCAGCGCCATGCCCCATCCGGCGTACACCAGATACAGCTCCCATCCGGTCAGGCGGATCGCCTTCCCCGTGATCTCACTCAGCGCGTTCAGCGCGTAATCGGCAAACCGCGGCGAATACATCTGATAGGAGTGCAGCACGCCGCCGGTGATCTCTGTTGTCAATCGGCTGCCGGAGGCATTCTCCTGCGTGTCGCGGTATTCCCCCGCGGCCGGCACGTTCCGCGCACCCAGATGCGCGTAGATCTGCAGAATGCAGCCGTCGCTCACTACATCATCCGCGGTGGAGCCGAACAGATACACATTCGTTCCCCGGATATCCGCTTCCGTATAACCGGCCCACGGTTCCTCGCTGTCATCGCTTGTGCCCGCAAAGAGCGATGCCTGTTCGCTGTGCAGGTAATTCACCTCAGGTGAAATGAGGATCACGTTGCGGATCTCGCGCCTGCTCACACGCGTCACCGCGCCCGGGCGATTGTAGTCCGACAGCAGGCGCAGGATGGCGCGGCCGCCCATGGAATGCCCCAGCAGGATGATCTTATCTTCCTTCAGTCCGGTCCTTTCCATCAGCGCGGCGATGGCGTCGTCGATCTCCGCCGGAATGTCATCATTCTTCGCGTTATCAAAGCCGATGGTGCCGCTGCTGGCGCCCTGCCCGGCATAATCAAACACCATCACGGTCACCCCGGCCTGACGCAGCTGCGCCGCGAAGGGCAGCCATTTCTGGCGGTCACAGGAATAGCCGGGGCAGATGAGCACCGCGTGTTCCGCGCCCGGCTGCTCATACAAGGTCGCCTCCAGCGTGACCGGTTTTCCTTTATACTGCGAGCCGAAGGTAAACACCTCCTCCTTCAGCGCGGCGCGATCCGCGTACAGCAGGGCCGCCAGCGACAGCAGCATCAGCAGAATGCCCGCACCCGCAAGGATCTTCTTTTTCATATTCTCATCATTCCTTTCATCTTCAGGTCCATCCCAAACAGAGCGCCGGAGCGGCATGCCAGATGCCCCTCTCTTCGCGCGCGAAAAAAGCCCCCCTGTTTCAATGAACGTATCGTGATCTGTTCTTTTATTCTATGCCTGTTTCCCGCGCCCGTCAATCCCCCGGAGAAAGTAATCGCTCCTCGCGCGGAATGTGCATTTTTAAAACCGCCCGTCTGTTGTGAAGCGTGGAAGAATATGATAAAATCATTTACAATCGATCCGTCTCCCGGGAAACTTTTTTCCCGGAAGGATCTTTTCCGAAATACAGAGGAGCGCAAAATGCTGAAAAAGTTTTTCCTCATCCTGTGCGTAACAGCGGCGCTGTTTGCAGGCGCGTCCGCCATGGCGCAGCAGGCGCTGGTGGTCGTGCCCAAGGGTAAGCTGAACATGCGAAAGGCCCCCAAGTCCAGCGCCTCCATCGTCATCGAGATCCCGCGTGATACCTTCGTGGAGGTCCTCTCGGACGAGGGCGAATGGTGTCAGGTCTCCTATAAGAATAAGACCGGCTATGTGAAGAGCGAATATCTCATCATTCCCGGCCGCATGGAAGGACGGGAGGTCTATTCCGAGGGCGATCTTCTTCTGCTTCGCGCGGAAGAGAGCGACACCGCCGCGCTGACAGGCTATGCCCTGCCGGAGCAGGCCGTGCGCGTGATCAGCGTGGGCGAGGAATGGGCAAAGGTCTCCCCCGTCACCGGTATCTGCGCCGGGCGCGAGGGTTATGTACCCCTTGCAGGCCTTCTGCATCAGTACACCGAGCCGCAGTCCGTGTCCGGCTCCGGCCATGCCGAGGCGGCCGTGTTTGTTAAGGACGCCGCGCTGTACGCCTCCTTTGACACGGAAGCGGAAAAGGCCGGGGAGGCCGCGGCGGGAACAGAAGCCGAAGTGCTGTTTGTGAAAGGCAGCCGCTGCATGATCCGTCTGGATGATCGGTTTGCCATCGCGCCGGTCAAGTCCCTCTGTATCACCGGCATCGCGGAGGATCTGCCGCGTGAGCCTGCCGAAAAGGTCACCCGTCTGCAGGCACGTCAGGCTGTCGCCAATGTAATCTTCACGCGGACGGAATATGAGACCTGCGAGACCCTCCTCTTTGATTACACGGTCTGTGATTCATACGGCGCGTACGAAGGTCCTGTCTATCACGCCGTGATGCTGGATCAGAACGGCAAATGCCTGTACGCCGCGCTGGTGGACGCGCAGAAGGGAAAGGTGCTCAGCTGCATGGATGTATCCATGTTTTCCGCCGCTCCCGCGCAGGAAAAAGCCGTCCTTCCCGAAGGCACACTATCTCTGTCCATCGACCGCGAACAGGCGGATATGGGCGATATCCTGTGCCTCACCGCCGCCTCCGCTCCCGCGCAATTCACCTGGGAGGTGTTGCTGAACGGACAGTCCCTTCGCGCCCGCGCCTCCGGCAGCATCCCCATTGTCTGCTATGTGCCGCGCAAGCCGGGCCTCTACACCTTCCGTGTCACCGCCGTACAGAACAACGGCAAAAAACTGCAGGACGAGGTCTCCTGCCGCGTATCGGACACGGAAGCCGCGCCGGATGAAGGCTTTATCCTGTACAGCCAGCGTGACGGAAGGTGGTACTCCGTCCCCTACGCGGATCGCAATCTTTCCTCCTCCGGCTGTGCCATTTTTGCCCTCTCCCACGCGCTACAGCTGATGGGCGTGGAAAGTGAAAGGACCGAGCCGGGTTATCTGGCCAATAAGTTCAAGTACGCCTACACCGAGGGCGGCACCAACACCGAACTGCTGGTACGCGGCGCTTCCAAGGAATACGGCTTCACCACGCAGCCGGATCGCCTGACCGATCCCGCCGAGATCGCCGATCATCTCCGGCACGGGGATCTGTTCATGTTCTCCGTCGCCAAGGGGCACATCGCGCTCATCGCCGGCATCTCCGAGGACGGCACCAAGGTGCGCGTGATCGATTCCTGCCCCTCCGCCACCTTCGAGCGCGCGGCCGATCAGCTCTTTTATCAGCCGCACCGCGGCGGCGATTACACCGCCTACGCCGATCCTGCCGCCATGCCCGGCCTCCGCTACTACTTTGAACTGGAGAATTTCGGCGGCGCGGAGTATTACCTCTCCCTCGATTACGCGGCAGAGCGCGGTGTCCGCCTCATCGAACCTTAAACAAAAGATCCGCCCCTAAAAGCGTGCCTTCTTCCCAAAGAAACAGAAAAACATCAGCACAAAAGGAAAAGCAGCCCTCGCGGCTGCTTTTTCAGTATTATGATACACGTTTTTCGTGTGACCTGCAATAGATATTTGCGAACCTTTTCGCTCCTCTTTATGACCTGCGCGAACCTTTTGTGACCTTTTGTGATCTTTTGTGACCTTTTATGACCTTTTATGACTTTTTGTGACTTTTATGCGCCTTTTTATGATCCGCGCCGGCCCAGAAGAAGCTTTTCCGCTCTCAGCCCTTACCGCTTCAGGTCCATCAGCACCGCGCGGCAGGGAGCGCCGTCGCAGCCCTCCAGATTGATGGGCGCGCAATTGAGCTGATACACGCCGTCCGGCACCTCCGCCAGACGGATGCCCTCCAGCAGCACCACCTCCGCGCCCAGCAGCACCAGATGTACCGCCATCGGGGCATTCTCCGGGCCCACGGTCTGGGATTCATTGCCCACCAGATCCACCTTCGCCCCGGCAAACACCTTCGCGGCCTCCGGGGTCACGGTGGCCTTGCCGCCGATCAGGATCTTCTTTTCCGCGCCCGGCATCGCCGCTTCCGCGCGACGCAGCAGTCCTTCGGCATCCTCCGCCGTCACCTCGCCGTCATGCTTTTCCACATAAGCCGGGCCGATGAACTTTTCCAGACTCACCTGATCCAGCGTTTTGCCGTCATTCAGAAAATGATACGGCGCGTCCACATGCGTGCCGTTATGGGCGCACATCTGAAAAGCCGTCAGGTTGCAGATATCGCCGCGCTCAATGCGCAGCACCTCGGTCTTCTGCGGACGTGGATCGCCCGGGAACACCGTGCAGGAAAACAGGGGCTGTGTAATATCGTAGATCATTTCGCTTCCTCCTCGCCCTTGGCCATCTCCGCCAATTTTTTCTCCAGCGCGGCCTTCAGGGCTTCATACCGCGCCTTCTTTTCTTCTTTCTCAAAATGGATCTCGCGGAACTGCTCGGTGCAGGCGCGGTAATCCAGTTTTTCATCCCCAAACTGCTCACTGGTCAGGTCAAACACGCAGTCCTCCGTCACATTGAAGCAGTGATAATTCCCGCCTTCTCGCAGAATGCCGTACACCCGTCCGCCGAAGATATCCTGCGCCAGAAAAGCCGTGATCGAGCACTGCCCGAAGGTGGGGTTCTCCTTCGTCCAGTTCGCCCGCATCCGCGGCGCGCAGGTCTCCGCGCACCACAGCTCGCTCAGCATGTCATACAGCACACGCGGATCATACACCCGCGCGTATTTTTCTTCTCTGGGCTCGGCAAAGGCATCCTGCCAGCCATAAAAAAGATACGCCATCCTGTCCTCCCCTGTCAGATCCCATTGTCAAAATCTCTTGTACAGCACCGATACGCTGTCCCTTTCCAGACCGCACTTACCGTAAAACGCCTCGTTATCCGGAATGGAGATCAGCTGCGTTACACCGATCTGCTTTTCCTTCAGCACATCCTCCAGCTTCTTCAGCAGGGCGCGGCCCACGCCGTGCTTCTTCCTTTCCGGGATCACGAACAGCTCGCTCACGAAAAAGAAATCCTCCTCGGCGTACGGGTCCACAAAGCCCGCCAGTCCGCCGATGATCCTGCCGTCCTCCACCGCGGCGAGCGCCATCCCTTCAAAGCCGCTCCAAATGGCATTCACACGCCTTTCCGCGCGCGGCAGTTCCCAGTTTTCGTTCCACGGTTCCTCCGCGTAAGCGGCCGCCATGGCCATCGCGAGCCCGGTCAGATCCGCTTTTTCCGCGATCCTGTAATCGATCATCTTTTTTCTCCGTCAATCACATTGTGTCAGTTCTTCTTCTGTCGCCGCGCGAACGACCGGGCCGGACGCGGTATTGAACACCGCCATCAGGCGCGTGCCGTCTTCACCGCCCACCACGAAGGGGAATACCGGCAGCGTGGTCGCGGCGCCGAAATTGCCTTCCGGGTCCATCGCGATCACGCTGATGCTGCCCTCCTGCCCGTCCAGCTCCAGCATTCTTTCATTCAGGGCATTCAGCGCTTCCTCCGCGGCCTGCTGCGCCGAAGCGCCGTGCCGCATCAGGCTGACGATCTCATGAGAAAGACAGCCGCGCATGATATCCTCGCCAAGGCCGGTCGCGGCCGCCGCGCCAAAGCGGCTGTCACAGTAAAAGCCGCTGCCGATGACAGGGCTGTCACCCACGCGGCCGGGCTCCTTCAGAAAAAGCCCGCTGGTGGACACACCGCTCACCATATGCCCGTCACGCACACCCAGCACGCACACCGTATCGTGTCCGCGGTAGGCAGTCAGCGGCTCGGTCTCCCTACGTTCCTTCAGGGCCTGACGCCAGCGCTCCTGCGAAGCCGCTGTGCGCATGTCCTTCATTTCAAGGCCGATCTCCCGCGCAAATTTCTCCGCGCCCTGCCCGGCCAGCACGCAATTGGTCTGCCGGCCGCAAAGCGCCTTCGCCGCCAGGATGGGGCTCGCGATGTTTTCCGCGCTCATGGTGCAGCCATAGCGCAGCCGGTCGCCGTCCATATAGGCGCTGTCCGTATACACATGTCCGTCCAGCGCGGGCAATCCGCCGTAGCCCACCGAAACAAAGCCCGGTTCATCCTCCACCGCGCGGATCACCTGCACCACGCCGTCACCGGCAGACGCGCCCTGCCGCATCAGCCGCACGGCCTCCGGCATGCCCTTCATGCACATTTTCCATGTCCCGATCATTCTGAACATGTTATCTTTCCTCCGCAAAGCCCGTTCATCAGCAGGCTGTCCTTCAGTCCAGCATATTCCGCAGTCTGCGGAAATAATCCGCGTCCGTGACCGGCACGATCTCCTCCTCCGGCAGTTCTCCCCTGAAGGAGATGCCCCGGTCGTTCCGCGTGGTTTCGTCACGCGTCATCGTATGCCCCCCGGAAAGGTGGATCTGATCACATCCGGTCAAGCGGATCACCTCCGCGGCATTTTCAGCGCGGATCCCGCAGCCGGGCAGGATCGTGATCCGTCCTCCTGCCGCCTCGCGCATCTGCCGGATCGTTTCCGCCCCCTCAAGGGCCGTCCTGCTTTGTCCGCTCGTCAGCACACGGGGGATCCCGATCCGGATCAGTTCCTCCAGCGCGCTTCGCCAGTCCGGCAGCACATCCATCGCGCGGTGGAAGACCACCGGCTTTCCGTCCGCCGCGTCCGTCACGCGCTTCATGCGCTCCGTGTCCACGGTCTGATCCGCCCTCAGGCAGCCGCATACAAAGCCGTCCGCCCCGGCGCGGAGCAGCGCGCGCGTATCCCGGAGCATGCATTCAAATTCAGGCTCGCTGTAATAAAATCCGCCCCCGCGCGGGCGCAGCATGCACAGCACCGGGATGCTGACATGGTTTTTGACCGTCTCCAGCATCCCCGCGGAGGGGGTCAGCCCGCCCCACGCGAGGCTGCTGTTCAGTTCGATCCGGTCCGCGCCGCCCTTTTCCGCCATCAGCGCGTCCTCCGCGCTGCCGCAGCAGGCTTCGATCAGTATATGAGACATGGCTTCTCCGTTTTTCGTTCTATCACAGAATAATGGCTTCTTCGCCGCTCATTTCAGGAATAATTCGATCACAGGCACAAGGCAGTCCGGCTTTCTTACCGGCAGACGGATGCACAGCGAATCCGCCCCCGCGCGGGAGCCTTCATCCAGGCAGTCCTTTTCGCCCTCCATCATCTTCAGCTCGCTCGCGTCCTGCAGCAGCTGGGCATAGCTTACCTTTCCGCGCATGCCCCGCATCTCCAGCCATTCAAAGGGATAGGTGAACAGATGCACATACAGCCTTTTGCCGTCCGCGCTCTGGGTCAGCACGCAGCCCT
This sequence comes from uncultured Clostridia bacterium, assembly GCA_937907055.1. Lineage (GTDB taxonomy): Bacteria > Bacillota > Clostridia > Christensenellales > Aristaeellaceae > ZC3RG03. Next base: position 9,030 of record CALCTW010000082.1, read on the forward strand.
CGGGGCAGGCATAAGCGGCATCCGCCTGTGTACAGCCATAGATGCTGCGGCTGTTGTATTTCATCCATCCGGCCAGCGCCTGCAGGGCGTTCCCGGCCCGCCGATCGATATATCCGCGCGCGGTCGGCCCCACATTCATGATCAGGTTGCCGCCCAGCGACACAGTTTTGATCAGCATCTGCACCAGCATTTCGGGCGATTTCCAGCTGCTTTCATCCCGGTGATAGCCCCAGCTGCCGCTGAAGGTCTGACAGGCCTCCCACGGCACTCTTTCCCCGGTCACGGGGTGGCGCGGCCATTCAGAGGGCTGATACTGCTCCGGTGTCCAGATATCCTGATCGATCCCGGTGCGGTTATTGATGATCACGCCCGGCATCAGGCGGCGCGAAAGGGCGATCAGCTCCTCCGCCTCCCAGTCCGCCGCGCCCTTGCCGCGCAGCCACGGCTTGTCCTCCGGGCACTGCCAGGGATAAGAAAAATCATACCACAGAATGTCGATCCGCCCGTAATTCGTCAGCAGCTCGGTCACCTGATCACGCATATACCGCGCGTAGATCTTCATATCGCGCTTCGCGTTCATCCGGCGGATCTCCGCCTCCGGCAGCTCCCGCAGGGGATGCATGCCGTCGATGGGAAAGTGCGGATGATGCCAGTCCAGCAGCGAATAGTAAAAGCCCACCTTCAGCCCCTCGGCGCGGAAGGCTTCCACGTATTCGCGCAGCAGATCCCGTCCCGCCGGGGTGTTGGTGCTCTTATAATCCGTATACTGACTGTCAAACAGGCAGAAGCCCTCATGATGCTTGGCGGTCATCACCGCGTACTTCATCCCGGCGGCCTTCGCCATGCGCGCCCATTCCCGCGGGTCATACAGATCGGGCTCAAACCGATCAAAATACTTCTGATACTGTTCGTCGGTCATGCGCTCATGATTCTTCAGCCATTCATGGCGCGCGCCCAGCGCGTACAGGCCCCAGTGGATAAACATCCCGAAGCGGTCCCGCGTGAACCACGCGGTATCGCCGGGCGTTTTCCGGATGCAGTCGTTCGTCATGGTCGCCCTCCTGTTCCGGGCAGACCGTCCGCTGACGGCTGCCGTTTATTGCAGTTCTCCTGCCGCGTACAGCAGGCTCATCATCCATACCAGCGGCGAATTCCAGTAAATGCAGATCTCATTGCCGGAATAGCTGGGCATCTCATCCACCCAGCACTTGCCGGCCGGCGTGCCTTCCGGCACCAGCTCGCGCATTTTGGCATCGGCGCGATGTCCGCAGGGGCCGCCCACCAGCATACCGGGCACCGCCTGCCCTCTGGCCTGACTGGGACGGTGATGCGGATGCGCGGCAGCCCTGAAGCCGTAGCCGGTCACATAGCTGTAGCCCATGGGGTTGCAGCCCAGCATATAATCCAGCATCCGCGCGGCGGCACGGATCATTTTTTCTTTGGTTTCGCCTTCCTCCAGCGCGGCGCACAGCATCAGCTGCACCCCGTCATTGGAGATATTCATATTGCTGCCCCAGGGCATAAAATCATGCAGAGCAATGCCGTAAGCGTTCCTTTCGGTGCGCGCCAGGATCTCCCGGCCGCGCGTTTTCAGGATCGTTTCCGCCTTTTCCTTCGTCTCGTCCAGCTTCATGCAAGCCAGCAGCGCGTAGCCGCTCATTTCGCCCCAGCCAAGGCCGTAGTGGAATTCTTCATTTTCCAGATACGCCGCCGCGGCCTTCACAAAGCGCGCTTCGCCCGTCAGCACCGCCAGCTCGGCAGCCGCCCAGAAGCGTTCGTCCGCGTCGCTGCGGTCGCCGTAGCCGCCGGTGGAAATGCCCTCCGGATTGCTGAACAGGATGGGCTCATGCTTTTCAAGAAAATCCCACGCGCGGAGCGCCGCTTCCTTCATCTGCAGGGAAAGCGCGGGATGGGTCTTCCCGTAAAAACCGGCCGCCATGGCCATGCTCGCGCAGAAGTCGCCCGTCGCCGTGGTGGAAACAGGGCTCAGGAACAGGGGCTCCTTCTCCTCCTCCGGCATGATCATGGGGCAGAAACGCGCGCAGCTCACCTTGTGCCACACACCGCCGTCCGCGCGCTGCATCTTCAGCATCCACTTCAGCTCCCACAGGATCTCCTCGCGGATCTCCGTCAGCTTCATGCTGCCGAATACCCCGGGGCAGGCCTCATACGCCAGCATCAGATCGACTGCCGATTTGGCGCCGGGCACGATGTAGCGGCCGTAATCACCGGCGTCGTGCCAGCCGCCGCTCACCTCGTGCTGTTCCTCCGTGCCCCACACCGTGGCCGGGCCCGTATGACACGCCGGATGCGCGAAAATACCGGCCTTTTCCGCTTCAAGGTCGCAGCCGCAGCGGGCGTAATAGAACATATCATTCAGCGCGGCAAAACACGCGCGGTAGGGATCATCCCCGATGCGGATCTCCTCGCTCTCTTCCCCTTCGCACTGCAGCCGGTAGCAGCCGGACGCGGTCACCGCGCTCAGATCCGCCGCCCACACGATGTCGCCCCATGTTTCACCGGGATATTTCGTGACCGGCACCCCGATCTCCTGCCCGGAAATCGTTTCGCGAAGCACCGCGTTCACGTTTTCCGTCTGTACACCGGTCATCAGCACACGCTTCTCCCCCTTGCGGGTAAATCCCAGCTGATCAAAGAAAAATTGCATTTATTCCATCCTCCTTCAGGTCAACGATCGTTCATAATTCCTGCAAAGTATAGCATACCGCATTTTTGCGCGGAAGGGGGCAGATCGGTTTATTCAATTATTCATCCGTTTTATTCCATCGCGAAGCGATCTCTCCTCCCTGTAAGACCCCTCTGACCGAAACCCTTGTTTCGGCATGATGCAAATGCTATAATAGCGATCAGACTCCCAATTTTTATATTTTCTTTTGTAACAGATCCACTCAAATCATCCACTAATACGTTGAAGGGAGGTAGTGAGTTGAAACGATTTGAAGATGTATGCCGGGACGAGTATACTGCCGTGCAGCAATATCTGACAAGACTTTGCGGTGATGCCGCGCTGGGCAAAGAATTGACACAGGAAACATTCTATCAGGCACAGCGCAGCTGGAAACGCTTCTCCGGTGAAAGCAGCACACTTACATGGTTGTGCGGTATCGGAAAACATGTCTATTGGCATACACTGAAAAAGAGCGATCCGCCTATGGGTCAGCTTGTCGATATTCCCACTCCGGACTTCACCGATCAGTTGGTGGAGAAGGATCGAACCATGAATGCTTACCATATACTGCATTCACTCCCGGAACCATATCGGGAAGTATTCACAATGAGAACCTTCTGTAATCTGAATCATGCGCAGATCGCTGAGTTGTTCGGAAAAAGCGAGAATTGGGCACGCGTCACCTACCATCGCGCCCGAATCATGCTCCAGGATGCCCTAAAGGAGGAACGAAATAATGAAGATTGATTGTGATGTTGCACGGGATCTGATGCCACTGGTGATTGATGAAGTCGCCAGTAAAAGCAGTGTCAATCTGATCAATAAACATATATCCGAATGTAAGGAATGCAACACCTATTGGTTCGGAATGAGCCGTGAACTGCCTGAGACAAAGAAATCGGCAGAAACCGGGCGAATGCTTCATCAACTCCGAAAAGTACAGAAAATGCGGGTTCTGATGATCACATTCATTGGATTGATCATCGGCTGTCTTCTGGTTTGGGGAGGATTGTCCATTAAGGAAAAACTGCAGAAAGAACCCACTGTCCCTGCCGATCTTCAATGCTACGATTACCGGCTGGTCAAATTGGATAATGAACATGTTGCCGTCCTCGAAGTAATAAACAATGAACTCCCCTATGCCATTTCACGATGGTGTGTTGATTATGTAACAGAGGGAGAAACAAGTATATGCTATCTTTCCATGCAATTGCCATTGCTCAAAGGGGGGTTGAGTCATACTCCTGAAGTACTTTATTGGCAAACATGGTCTGTCAGAGATGGACAAATTGTTGTACCGTTCCACGAGAATCCAGTGACCGAGATCCGCAAAGGAACTCCAACCAACTATCAGATTCTGTGGACAATGGAAGACACGATTCCGGATGCTTCTCCGGAGTTCCTGCAATATATAATGCTATGCAATGAGTGGTATTCACTCGAAACCATCGTTGTCGATGGTGCTAATCAATTTGCTGATCAAAATGCAGCATGGCAACTCCAAACTGAAATGAGGCTTCTCACAAATACCGTCCCTGAACTCCAGTTATACCCATACAGTACAAAGTAACATCCCTTTCGCTTTACAACTCATGTTCAAGATCGTTCCACATGATATGGAACGATCTTTTTCGAGGATGGCATCTCCATGATACAATCTGCGCTATGTCATCCAATATGATAAACACAGGTATGATTCCCATTACTTCACAATGCCGGTCTGATGCCAACAAATAAATAAAGAATCGTATTTTTACAAAAAATCAGAAGAAAAAACCAAGGAGGTCACCCTCCTTGGCAAAAGTATATTCATTCCCACCAACATATGTGCTTCGATACATGTCACCTTTATCGCACAATAACACGCCTTACCGAAGAAGCGATCTCCATCATTTCTGCACGTGAAATACCAAGTGCACTGATAACATAATACCGATCCTCTAAATCAATGACGATCGTACAACTGTATTGCTCAGCAAATTGCGTCTTTTCAAAAATGTAAGTCGGATGACCATTGATGATTGTTGAACTGACCTCAGCACCATCTGTATCAATCCAGGCGATCTTCTGCGGCAGGTTTTCTTCTATGATTAGCATACGCCGATTCTGATCCCACATTTCCAGGGAAGTCCCGGTATTGTCCGTAAGTGCCGCAGGTCGGAATCCTTCAGGAACACTTGACGGATAATAGCCGCCCATCCAGTACGATGGCACATAAAATGCCGCCTCCTCATCAATGATCATCTGAACCGTTGTACCCTTGTTGGCTGGCTGCATCAACAGGCGGTACACATTGGAGCGCACCCATTCACTGTTGGCAGCTGCCACCGTAACAGAGATTGTCAGCAGAACAATCAAACAGGCGGCAGCATCAGCCGCGATTCGCAAAATTCGCAGTGCCCCTCGGTCATCACGGTTGGCACGTTTCTGACTCTTTTGAAATTGACGCCAGATTTGTTCTTTGTGTTCGTATGACACAGTCGGAAGATCATGATCGGCAACCCGGATCATTGCGTCGATCTCTTCGTCTTCTTCCTGCCCCAGGGCTATTTCTGTAAGTATGTTGATATACTTTTCATCTTTATCATTCATGGCCCGTCCTCCTTGCTGCTGAATCGGGCAGCAACTTTTTGCTTTGCCCGCCGGACATACTGTGCGACGCTTGATTCCGCGATACCCAATACACCGGCAATCTCCCGATCTGATGCCATGTCGATCTTTTTCATCCGCAATGCTGTTTGTTCTTTTTCCGGCAACGAGTGAATAATATCCAGCACCCGCGATGCATCATCACGGAGAATGACAATATGTTCAGTATTTTTTGTATCCGGAATCTGTTCAAGTTTAGTTTTGTCAATATCGGCAACCACCGATGTACGCCGCTGATGATATAAACCGCGATTGATGGCTTCATGGCGAATGGCGGTGGCCAGGTATCGTTTTATTTCATCATCCGTCAGCTAATTAAGACGATTGATCCGACGAGTCAGTTTCAAAAGAACATTCTGCACAACATCATCAGCATCATCGCTTTTCTCCACCATTCGATTGGCAATAAACAACATGAAACGATGATATTGTTCCCACAAATGTCGTAGCGCTTCCGACTGTGCATCAGTTAAGGGCTTTTCTTTTGACAACACCCGGTCACCTCCTTCCGTTCTTCATTCACATGTCTCATGATTTATCAGCAATTATGTCCTGCCAGGAAGCCGGTGCTATTCCGAAGTAAGTCACCATTTCTTCGTCACTCAGACCAAACCCTTCCTGAATATAGTTCCACATAAAGGCAGGACGTCTGCGACAGGTGTTGTGCAGTCGTTCGATGCGGGTCAGCCACCATTGATAACCGCCATACGCGTCATCCTTGGATACATCATAGATGAATCCTTCGTAGCCTTCATGACACCATCGAACACAGTGCAGCATCATTTCGCCCTGAACCAACTGCACAATGGGAGCGAGGATCTCGATCATTCGGTCAGGAGTAAGGAACTGATAGACCCGGCCCAGCTTTTTGAAAAACAGATCCCGGTATTCATCGATTTTCAACAGTTCACGTAAGATCGTATTATCAACATGCTGTATCCCCATCCCCTCGGCTTTGGTGTAGGACTTGACGCTGTCAAAGCTGGATTGAAACATACAAAAGTCGTTATCCTGCCAGACCAGACGCCACCTGCCGTCACTTGAATTAACGACACATATACTGTAGGCTTCGGAGTCGCCCAGGAACATCAATACAGCTATATATTCCAGATAGGCATCCACATCAATATGCTCCATCAGGTATTCAAGATTCTCCGCCGAGACAGAAGCCTGATACTTCCTGATGTTGTTCATCACATCACGATAGGACTGATATTCGCTGCTTTTTCCGTATTCCAGATGTCCGGAAGCCCGGAGCAGCGCAGCTTCTTCCGGATCGATCCCCGTATAATAGGAAATCCAGTTTGCGTCCATGGCCTCCCCCAGTGCATACATGCCCCAATAGGTGCCGTTCAAATAAACCGCCACAGGCTGGAAGTGCTGGTGCAGGATAGTCGAATTATACGCGTCCAGCAGTGCGGAAATGTACACATCACGCAGATTCGTGTCAACAGAATCACTGCCGCTGTTGCTGAGTACCAGTCCGGTAAACGACGTCTGTTCAGACTGATCGAACAGTTTGCCGCTGAAGACCTCGCCGGGTAGCGCATGGATCTCAAGCGGCTTCTGCGGCAACTCGGCCTCAACACCCATATACAGGCTGTACAGTTGTATCGTCATGTCCTGATCGATCATGACCATACCATCCGGCATTGTCAGCGTTATGTGTCCCAGTCGTTCCTGCAGCCCATATTCCCGGTAGACGGCATTCCTGAAGGGAAGTGAGGATTTGTTAATATTGGGTCCCTCCGCCAGCATGCCGGTGTTCTCATCCCACAGATCATTTTCGTCTGCTGTGATCATCACTACCGGGATCGTGTGCATAAAGGACATCGTATCTGCCCAGCCAACAGCAGGAAAAGTCATTCCACCGATCATCATCATGATCATAAGGAAAGAAATTATTTTTTGTTTCCTTGGCCGCATTCTGTTTGCTCCTTTCGATCACATCCATCGTCCTGTCCATTATAACAGTTCCGCAGACGATTTTATGACAAGGAGAGTGAGAAAACTCAAAGAAATCTCAATTCAAAAATGACCGGGAGGATCGATCCTCCCGGTCACGGGTATAATCCTATCTGTCTTTAGGTGATTACTTCATACCGATCGTCTGAATCGTTATTGCCTCGTCCATATGCTCGCCGCTGTGATTGTACTCCGGCACCAGCATAAGACCGTCAAGATCGATCATGCGAGGATACAGCAGCTGCTACTCCAGTGTAGTCTCATCGATGCAGTGAATGCCTTCGCAGCCTTTGTTGCTGATCAGCACACCATTCTGATACAGATTCCATGCATCGATCATATCCGCGCCGCTCGCTTCCCAATCATTCATCTGAGTGGCCCAGACAGCGGGGCAAGTCACGATGAATTACTTGAGGACGATGATGGTATCGCCGCAGACCAACTGCATGGTATCGGGAATGGTATCAACACCCAGCATATACTCAATGCCGACGGCGGTCACATTCTCCCAATCATCGGCATCCATGGAGGTATAGATGGAGAGATTCATGCCGTCAGGGATACGAACACCACTTACATCGGTGAAGCTCACTCGTCCGAAAGCGCAGCGCATGAAATCATCCTCGCTGAGGCCGTCAGGCTTGCTCATGGACACCTTCACGTACACGCCGGTCACATACTGCTGTGCAGTCACGTTGGTGACAGGCATATTAAGCAGGATTGTGCCGTCTTCCACATGATAGGTCTTTTCAGCTATCATAGGTTGCACGGCAATTTCGGCTGTATGGTCACGATCCACCCAGGACTGCAAGATCTCGCCGGAATCGGGATTCACCTCATCCACGCGCAGGTAATAATGAACAGGAATACTGCTACCAACTGCATCAGGGTTCAGCATGGGCATATTGAAGTAAACGATACTTTCTGCGTTTTCCCACAGCGGATCTTCCATGGCTTCACCGCCATCGACAGAAGCATCCACTTCAACCAGGGCACGGGCAGCATAGAGCGGAACATTCAGCTGCTTAGCAGCTTCACCCCAGGTGGTATCAGGGCTAATGCCAAGCGTTTCCGCCATAGCTTTGGAAGAAGCAGTGCAACCAATGCGGTCAATTACATCACAAACGGGCATGAACAGCGCCTTGCTGTTATCGGTCATCTGAATGGCAATGGCACTGACAACGATATGGTTGTCGGCAAGCTGCTCACGCACGGTGAAGGTGCAGGGACCAACCTGCCAGCCCTCGGCATCAGATACCTGCATATTCTGTACGGCGGCGTCAGGAACAGCCACATCGCTATAGTCCTTCAGGAAATCGGTCCAACCCAGCATATTGGCAGCAGCCATGGCAACGGCCACAGTCAGCATCATGATGGCAGCGGCGATGAGCGCGGTACGAATCGTAAACTTTTTCACTTTGACTTCCTCCTGTACAGAGCCGGCTGCGTCCATCAGCGCACTGTAACAGGATTCAGGCATTTCCGGGAAAGCATTACGAAGGTTCAATTCATTTTCGTTGCGCTTCATTCTGCGGTCAACTCCTTTCTTAACTGCTCTTTGCCCCGGTGGATTCGTCCTCGCACCGTGGCAATGGGCAATCGTAGTGTCTCGGCTGCTTCGGCATAGGTCATGCCTTCCGAGAATACCAGCACCAGCGGCAAACGCAGCTTCTCCGGAAGTGCTGCGAGCGCCATGGACAGTGCGGGATCAGGAGCAGACACCGGAATATCCGGAATGCTGTCAAGCGGAACGAGCCGACGACGCTTGCGCTGCGTGTCATAACACGCGTTGATCAGGATCCTCGTGATCCATGTACGGAAATAGGAAGGCTCCCGCAGTGTGCCGCGCTTTTCCCATGCCTTCATCGCAGCATCCTGCAAAGCATCCTTGCAATCATCATCATTCCTCAGGATCGACCAGGCCACACGATACAGCATACCGCTGTGGGCTTCGATCTCTGAAACAAACCATTCCTTCTCCAAAGTGTTTCCTCCCCGGCAAGACCTGATCGGCTTCACCTTTTTGTAGCTACACTTATTTGACGTAACAGGCAGGAAAATCGTCACGCACTAAAAAACTTTTTTCAGAAATCATTATAGCAAATAACCCGGCAAAATGCCTCCATAAAGAACAGAAAAGTCACTCCATTCACATCCCGGCCTTTTCACAGCCATTCCTCGTTGCCGTGTCCCCCGTTCCGTGCTAAAATAGCCTTATTCCTTCAGGGAGGTATCTTCATGCTCCTCCATCCCATCCCGCCGGTCTATGACCGGCATTCCCGCGTCCTCATCCTCGGCTCTTTTCCCTCCGTGCGCTCACGGGAGGAAGGTTTCTTTTACGGGCATCCGCAGAATCGCTTCTGGAAGGTGCTGGCCGCGGTCTTTTCCGCGCCGGTGCCCGTCTCCGTCCCCGAAAAGAAGGCCTTTCTGCTGTCTCACGGCATCGCCCTGTGGGATGTCATCGCCCGGTGCGAGATCACCGGCTCATCAGATGCCTCGGTGCGGAACGCGGAGCCGACCGACCTTTCCGTGATCCTGCAAAGCGCCTCCATCCGCAGGGTATACTGCAACGGCACGCTGGCCTATGACCTGTACCGCAGGTATCAGCTGCCCGTGACCGGTCTGGAGGCGGTCAGACTGCCCTCCACCAGCCCGGCCAACGCCGCGTGGACGGAAAGCAGGCTGCGCGAAGCGTGGCGGGTGATCACAGAGGACGCGCTTCCCTGACACAACGCCTGTATCCATCGATATAAAGGAGAAACCATGTACAGACCGCTGATCTATTCCGATCTGCCCGATCCCGATATCATCCGGGTGGGCGATACCTATTATATGATCTCCACCACCATGCACATGTTCCCGGGCGGCGATCTTTACCGCTCGCGCGACCTGATCCGCTGGGAACTGTGCTGCCATCTGTATGATAAGCTGGATGAGACCCCTTCGCAGCAATTGAAAGAAGGGCACATTTACGGTCAGGGCATGTGGGCAGCCTGTCTCCGCCATCACGAAGGGCTGTTTCATGTGTTCTTTGTGTGCAATGACACACATAAGACCTATCACTTTACCGCCCCTCAACCCGAAGGCCCGTGGCAATGGCATCATGTGGAGGGCTTTTATCACGATTGCAGCGTGCTGTTTGAAGACGGCCATGCCTACATCGTATACGGCAACCGTGAGATCCGCCTGACCGAGCTGAACGACACCCTGACCGGCCCGAAGGAGGGCGGCATCGATACCGTGATCCTGCGTGATCTGCCGCCCGAAAAAATGATGCTGGGCTTTGAGGGCACGCATTTTTACAAAATCAACGGCCGTTACTGCCTCTTCTTCATCCACTGGCCCCAGGGCGGTATGCGCACCGAGGCCTGCTATGTTTCGGACACGCTCACCGGTCCCTACACCGGCGGCGATGTGCTGCAGGATGACATGGGCTTTTTCGGTCAGGGTGTGGCGCAGGGCGGCGTCGTGCAGGATCCGGAAGGCAAATGGCATGCCCTGCTCTTTCAGGATCACGGCGCGGTGGGCCGTGTGCCCGTGCTGTGTGATGTAGTGTGGAAGGACGGCTTCCCCGTTTTCAGCATCGCCGATCTGCCGCCGCGGACGGACGCGGATGTCCGCGCCCTGTACGCCGCGGAGGAGGATTTCACCGCGCCGCTCTCTTCCATGTGGCAGTTCAATCATCAGCCGTCCGATCACGCCTGTGAGACCTCACCCGAAGGCCTGACCGTGCAGCTCATGCCGGCCGCGGATATGGAGCATGCCCGCAACACCCTCACCCAGCGCGCCTTCGGGCCGCGCTGCCGGGTATCGGTGCAGGCGGATGCCTCACTGCTTCAGGAAGGCGGCCGGATGGGGCTGGGCGTGCTGCAGGGCTGCTTTGCCGGGCTGTTCATCGAAAAGAAGAATGGCAGGTATCAGCTGGGGCTGGAAGCGCGCGTGGCGGAAAAGCAGCAGCTCAAGAGCGATGAACCGGTCAGCGTCAGCGTGCTGATGCCGCTGTTCTCCCCCAAAGCGCGGCTGAACATGGACATGGATTTTACCGATATGAAGGACACCGTCACCTTCTCGGTCACGCTCGCCGGGCGCACCCTGCCCGTGGGGCTGCCGCACCGGCTGCACTACCGGCTGGATCACTTCATGGGCGCGCGGATCGCGCTGTACGGCTATGACACAGAAGAAACAGGCAGCCGCGCGCACTTTACGGGTTACACCTGTCAGTTGATCGAAAATTCTTGAAGCCCCTTTCCGGTTATGCTAAAATAACAGCGAAAATCATTCCGATGATATCTGAAGGAGAATTGATCACAATGAAAAAGACTGTGCTTCGTTCTTACGCCCGCCTGATTGCCAGATGCGGCGTCAATGTCCAGAAGGGGCAGGAGGTTTTCATCTCCGCCGGGCTGGATCAGCCCGAATTCGTCGCCATGGTGGTGGATGAATGCTACAAGGCCGGCGCGAAAAAAGTGGTGGTGGACTGGCATTATCAGCCCCTCACCCGTCTGCATGTACGCCATCAGAGCCAGAAGACCATGAACGAGCTGTCCAATTATGAAGAAGCCCGTTTGCAGCATTTTGTGGATGTCATTCCCTGCCGCATCCATCTGATCAGTGATGATCCGGACGGCATGAAGGGCGTCAACCAGCTCAAGCTGGTCAAGGCGCGTCAGGCGCAGTATCCCATCGTTCGCAAATATAACGATCAGCTGGAAAATCAGTATCAGTGGTGCATCGCCGCCGTGCCCGGCAAGGCATGGGCCAAAAAGCTCTTCCCCGGCATGACCGCCCATCAGGCGGAGGAAAAGCTGTGGGAGGCCATTCTGTCCACCAGCCGTGTGGATGAGGACCCCATTGCCGCCTGGGATCAGCACAACAGGGATCTGGAAGCCCGCTGCAAGTACCTGAACGACCTGCGCATCGCTTCCCTGCACTACACCTCCGCCAACGGCACCGATTTCACGGTGGGTCTGATCGAGCAGGGCCGCTTCTGCGGCGGCGGCGAAACCAGCCGACAGAATATCTTCTTCAACCCCAACATTCCCAGCGAGGAATGCTTCACCTCCCCCAAGCGCGGCGAGGCGGACGGCTGGGTGGTGGCCACCAAGCCCCTTTCCTACATGGGCGAACTGATCGACAACTTTGCCATCCGCTTTGAGAACGGCAAGGCTGTGGAATGGAAGGCCGAAAAGGGCAAGGAACTGCTGGACAAGATGATCACCATGGACGAGGGCGCGGCCTATCTTGGCGAATGCGCGCTGGTTCCCTTCAACAGCCCCATCAACAACAGCGGCATCCTGTTCTACAACACGCTGTTCGATGAAAACGCCTGCTGCCATCTGGCGCTGGGCCGCGGCTTCATGGATGCCCTGCAGGGCTTTGAGAACCTGACCAAGGAAGAGGGCAACGCGCTGGGTGTCAATGATTC